>CAMBHX010000011.1 GCA_945867285.1 Sulfuricurvum sp. IAE1 | reverse complement strand
AAAGAAGGATGGATGGAATTTCAAGGTGACATTGCCCAAAAGGTGCGTGAACAGCTTGCAAAACTAGGATTTAAATTTAAAAAAAACATCTAAATTCTCAAAAAGTGTACTTTTTGTAGCTTTAGGGGGTTGTAGGGACATTTGTCCCTGCCATTGAAGCGGACGTGTTCGTTTTAATGCATAACATAATTATAATGTTGTGGTAAAAATCACTTTATTTCGACCTCGTTCTTTTGCTGTATAAAGATTGATATCTGCATTATGAAGCAATGATTCATTATTCATCTCTTCAGTGGGTATGACACAAACGGCGCCAATGGAAATCGTAAGAATAGCAGTAGGTTTATTGCCTGTGTGCTCCATACCTAGTGACTCAATATTAAACCGTAACTTTTCCCCGATACTTCGTGTATTTTGACAGTCAGTTTCACTTAACAATACCCCAAATTCCTCTCCTCCCAATCGAAAGACAAAATCCCCTGGTCGCTGCAATGATGTTCTCAAAATATGTGCCACATTCTTAAGGGCAACATCCCCCATAAGATGCCCATATGTATCGTTATACTGCTTAAAATAGTCAATATCCACCATCATAAAAGTCAGTGATTTACCATTTCTGACCGCACGTTTATATTCCCGCTCATACACAAGATTGAAATAGCGACGATTAAAAATACCTGTCAAGCTATCTGTATATGAGGCTTGTTCAAGTTTTACATTGAGATGCTGGAGTGCTTGAGCTGATTCTAGGAGTTGTCGCTGCTGCTGTTCTATTTGCATAAAAATACGCCAAGCAAATCCCATGACTCCAACGATAATCACCCCTAACAAAAACCCAAGCTGATAAATAGAGTTTTGATGATGTGTCAACAAGATGGAGCGTTCGTATGCCGCTACAGAAGATTCATAAGAAATAAGATTTGAAATTGTTTTGTGAATGGAGGCTGTATTATTAGAAAGCTTACGTGTTGAGATACGTGAACTTTGGGTATGATCGGAAGCTAAAAATCCTATCTCTTCAAAATAGCGCTTGATAATGTCGATCTGTCCTTGGGTGTAGTGAATATAGGGAAGTTCTCGAGAATCTTTGTAGTGAGAGAGGTATCGTGCCCACATTTGGTCCACGTGTTCTAATCCTAAAGTGATATTTGTCGAGAGCTCTTCGTTGTTAATATGCCCTTCTTTCCAACGATAGACACTGGCTTCTAGCTCATGATGATAGGCAGTATTAATAGAGTTGAGTTCACCAAGAGGCATAAGTGAACCAAAATAGAGAGTATCGACGTTTTTTTTCATCGCCGCCAAATTAAAATAACCAACAAAGCCTACTAGAACAAGAGAGCACGCTACACTCAATAATAAATACACTAATTTTGTTTTGAGCTGTAGGGATTTCATACAGTTTTAGAAGCAACTCTTATACCACAAAATATTTTTCTGTGTTTTATATCTAGCAAGAAATATTGATCCAAGAACTAAGTGACTTCATACCTAATAATCACTACAATGAGGGATTATTTTAAGCAAGGAGTCACCATGTCTAAACGCCTTATCAAAGGTGATCGCATCAAGGCTATTGTCCACAATATCGCTGAGGATTTTCGTTTTTCAGGTGAGATGGGGGATTATCCACTTCTTTTTTACAAAGCAGATACAGAAGGGTTGCTTCGAGGACAAGAAATCGACCAAATGATAGAGTATCTTACAACAGGACTCAAAGAACTCCAAGACAACATCCAGTGGCGTCGAGAGTTTATGGCAGAAAATCAAGGTATTGATGAAATCCGAATGTTAGAAAGTCTAAGCACTATTGAAAAAGAATACATTGAGCTTTTGGAGTTTTTACGTTAGGGTTTTAGCTTGTTTGACTTATAGGCTTCAAGTGGAATTTTTTTCATAATAGCATATTGAATTCCCCATTTTAGATCAATTACATCATATCCAAGCTTGTTAGCTAAATGACTACCAAGCATTTGGGAACGGCTCCCACTTGCACAAATGAGAGCAAAACGTTCCTTTTTTTTGACCATTTTATTGAGTTCATTCAAAAAAGCATTTATGTCGTAGTTTCCTTGGTTGTCGAAAAACATGATAGGAATGGAGCCTTTAACTAATCCTGTCTCTTTCCATTCACTGGGAGTACGAATATCGATAATTTTTATTTTAGTGTCGAGCAGTTGTTGATCGAGGGGTTGAGAGATAAAATCCGCCATTAAAGATAGCGTAATGAATGTCAAAAAGATAACTAATTTTTTCATTGAATGCCTTACGGTTATTGTTGGCTATAATTGTAGCCAATAAAGTATTACATTAAAATAACCGAGGAATTATGGCAACATCCAAAGAAGAAAATACTAAGCGATTGCGTTATATTCGTTTACTGGGTCGATTTGTAAGTGGAATACTCACCTTTTTGGCCAAAAGCGACAATCCCACCAAAGAGCAGTATGACCAAAAAGTCGATATGAACTTTCGTTTTTTAGAGAAGAATGAAGCTGTTAAACTCTATCGTGATGAATACACAGAACTCGAAGCACTGGGACAAAAAATTCTCGATTTGCGTGCCAGCGACACTGAGATTGAAGAAATAAAAGAGACTCTTTTTTATGCTCAAAATCAGCTCGAAAAACGGGTCAATGCCAATCGATATAAAAAAGACAAACACGCCAAGCATGCTGCTAAAGATGGATGGGAATAGATTCCTTAGTTCAAATAAAGCTGATCTCTTTTATAATCAACTATTACATAAACTTTAAAAAAGGTCCTACTACCATGAAATTCGAAGGGGAGGTTTTTGCTAAAGAATTAGATACTCTATATGTCTCTCTTCCCGTTCCGCTACTTGCTTCATTGTTTAATGCATTATTCATTGCCGTCGTTTTACAAGGTCGTATTAACGCGTCCATTCTCCTCACATGGGTCGTCTCTACTATTGCGCTAACTTTATTCCGGTATGCTAGCTACTATTATTATCAGCGAACATCTCATTTGCAATCACTCAAAAAACTTTATATTATTTATCTTGTTGGTATGATGAGTTCAGCACTACTATGGGGAGCTACTTCGATTTTTTTATTTCCTGAATCATTGGTTTATGCCCTTATTGTCGTCTTTATCGCAGGGGGAATGGCAGCTGGAGCATTAGGTTCAGTCTCATACCGATTTGAAGCCTATGTAATGTATAATCTAAGTATTTTGATCCCTTTTATTATTGTATTATTCATACACTCTTTACGTGAATTCACTATCATGGGTATCATACTCATTTTATTTAGTGCTATGCTAATCATGGCAAGTAGAAAATTTTATAGTAATTTTCACAATGCTATCACACTTGGATTTGAACAAAAACTACTACTTGAAAATCTCGCTAAGGCTCTCAAAGAAACACGTCAAGCATCCCTCGTCAAAGAAACTTTTTTTGCAACCATGAGTCATGAACTACGCACACCACTTAACTCCATCATTGGATTTTCTCAGATTTTAAGTCGAAAGAAAGAGATTCCTGATGGCCTTATAACCTATATTCATAAAATTCTTCTTTCAGGTAATCATCTTCTTGAGCTGGTCAATTCTATTTTGGATTTTTCCAAACTTAAAGCAGGGAAAATGGAACCTCACAGAACCGATTTTTTCCTACAAGAATGCTTCAGAGAAATAGAAATGATTATCGAACCTATCGCTGAAAATCGCTCAATTTCAATCCTATATCCTCAGCTTGATAAAGAAAGAATCACTGTAGATCGTAAAATGATGCAGCAAATTTTTCTCAATCTTCTGAGTAATGCTATCAAGTTTTCGCCTGACAATGAGCAAATAACAATAACTTATCAGTTTCTCAATCATGAACATATTTTTAGTGTTTGTGATCATGGACATGGCATCGCATCTGACCATCTTGAAACCATTTTTACCCCTTTTTCTCAGCTCGAAGAAAAAAAGGCAGGAACCCCAAAAGGAACTGGTTTAGGTCTGGCAATTGTGAGAGAAATGATCCAAATGCACGAGGGAAAAGTGTGGGTAGAAAGCATAGTAGACAAAGGGAGTTGTTTTTATATTTCGATCCCTATGACGAACAACTCAGCTTGAGATTAAAAATCAGTTTGTTTTCTTCAACTCTCTCTTACCACGTTTGTACCACAATCGCCCCATGAAAAATCTAACCACAGCCCTCCACTATCACGACCGAACTAAACATCATCCTTCTCGTTATGCCGCAAGTCTAGGCTATATGGACTGGGCAACCCAACCTAATCCTTTCAGACGTTACAAAAATGCACCCCTCATTCCTCTAACACACAGTGACACTACACCACCCTACCATTTGTTGTTTGCCAACGAGATTTTGCCCAGTGCCCCTTTGTGTCTTGAATCACTCTCTCAACTGTTGCGCTACTCCTTGGGGCTCGCCGCCATCAAAAGCCAAGGCGGATCATCATGGGCGTTACGATGCAATGCCAGCAGCGGCAATCTTCAACCCACAGAGTGTTATGTGATTGCACCTGCGATTGATGGCATTAACCAGCAAAGCACCTTGAGTCATTATGCACCCCGTGAACATGCTCTGGAACTTCTGCATACCTATAAGATCCAACTTGTGGGAGATGGATTTTATCTGGCGTTGAGCAGTGTGCTGTGGCGCGAAGCATGGAAATACGGTGAACGTTCATGGCGCTACTGCCAACTTGATGCGGGTCATGCGTATGGGGCTATCAAAATTGCTGCAACTATGTTGGGGTGGGAATGCGAGATAATCCAGGCCCAAACAGGCGAAATCGGACATCTGTGCGGAGTGGATCAGTATGGACGATACGATTCAAACGAACATGAAAGCCCTGATATGCTTATACGTATCCAGACGCCCCAAGGCAATCTACCCCAAACACCAAAATTAGATTCCATTGCAAATACTCTAAGCCCAGCACATCACCCTTGGGAGATTTTAGGTATTATCGACGACGCAACGCAAGGGGAATATCCATCACCCCCGAACTTGATACAATCACGCAAATCTTCAACTCCTACTAAAAGTGCAGGTGAAATCATCCTCAAACGCCGAAGTGCTCAAGCTATGGACGGTTCAAACATCACCGAAGAGCAATTTCGCCAACTGCTGAACTCTTCTCTCTTTTACTGCCACACACCTGATGTCAATTTTTTCATTTTTGTTAATCGGGTTGATGGGCTTGAGCGAGGATTGTATGCCTATATTCGCAATCCAAACACTCTTCCCTTGCTTCAAGCCTCACTTAAAGAGTCGTTTGCGTGGGAAGACAAACAAGAAGGATTGTATCTCCTGCAACAAGGTGACTTCCGAGGCGTTGCACAACGAATCTCCTGTAACCAAGAGATAGCCAAAGAAGGTGCTTTTAGTTTCGGAATGGTGTGTGATTTTTCATCCGTTCTTGAAACACGTGGGGCCATAGGCTACAAAAATCTTTATCATCAATGCGGAAAAATAGGACAAATAATGTACCTCGAAGCTACCTCATTAGGTCTAAGTGCTACAGGTATCGGGTGCTTTTTAGATGATGAATTTCATGCTCTTTTAGGATTAGAAAACCAACAATTTCAATCCCTCTATCACTTTACCATCGGACGGGGAATTATTGATACACGAGTAAGTACTCTACCACCCTATTGACTAACGATTTTGCGCATCCGCTAACGTCAAACACAAAATAACTCGCTTGCCTTGCATTCCTAGTGTCTCTACTGCTTCACTGAGTGTTGAGCCGGTAGTGACAATATCATCCACCAAAATCACCTCTTCTTCTAAAAATGGCAAATACTTAAATTCTCGTGGATTCAAGAGTCGCTCTTCTACACTTTTACCCGCATATTTGTAGTGTTTTGTGGCACGTAGCTTTCCATAGTAGGGGGTAATAGTCTTGGATTTTAGTGCTCGATTGAGAACGGCGGTATGCGAATAACCGCTCTTGGAGTGATCATCGATTCCGATAGATGCTACAGGAGTCTCATAACTCCACTCTTTTGCAAATTTTTCTAATGAATTTTTTGCCAAAATAGTGTAGATGTAATAACCTATATCGGTATGCTTGGAGAGCAACAACGATTCAATAGCATCATAGGGATAAAAAGAATAGACAGGAATGGAACCCAAGATTTTGCGTTTATGTAGGGTTGGTAAGAGGAGATTAGTTTGACAGTCCGAGCAAATATGGGAGAAAATCGACCATTTCTCGCATACCATGCATCGCACCTTTAGTCCATTTTTAGAACAGACATAAAGGCTTCTTGAGGAAGCTGAACTTTTCCGATGGCTTTCATCCGCTTTTTGCCCTCTTTTTGTTTATCCAATAGTTTTCGCTTACGAGAGATGTCTCCACCATAACATTTTGCGGTAACATTTTTACCCATTGATTTGACCGTTTCACGAGCGATAACACGGTTACCGATCGAGGCTTGGATCGCCACTTCAAACAGTTGTCGAGGGACGATCTCTTTCATATTACTCACCAGCGCTCGACCACGGTATTCCGCTGAGGTACGAGGCACAATCACAGAGAGTGCATCCACAACATCACCCGCCACACGAACGTCAAGCTTAACCAAATCACCCTGACGAAACTCGATAGGATCATAATCAAAACTTGCATACCCTTTGGAAGTAGATTTGAGTTTGTCATAAAAATCAACCACGATTTCATTCATCGGCATAACATAGATGAGCATAACACGAGTCTCGTTAATGTATTCCATCTTCTCTTGCATCCCGCGCTTATTGGTCAACAAAGTTATTACATTCCCTAAATAATCGGTAGGAACAATCACCGTCGCTCGCACATAAGGCTCTTCGATTTTGTCAATCGTCTGTGGCTCTGGCAGTTCGCTTGGGTTTTGTACTTCGATCATCGAGCCATCAGTCTTGTAGACTTTGTAGATAACCGAAGGGGCAGTGGCGATAAGATCGAGATTAAACTCACGTTCTAGCCGCTCCTTGACCACTTCCATGTGCAACATCCCCAAAAACCCAACACGGAATCCGAACCCAAGAGCAATCGATGTTTCAGGCTCATAACTTAAGCTGCTATCATTGAGTTTGAGTTTATCCAAGGCATCACGCACTGCCTCAAACTCATCGGTGTCAATGGGATACAATCCTGCAAATACAAACGGTTTAGCAGGAGCATATTCACCCACTGGCTCTTTAGTGGGATTTTTGGCATCCGTAATCGTGTCACCCACACGGATACTTCCCACTTCTTTGACACCTAACACAACAATCCCAATTTCACCACTTTTAATACTTTTAGTTTTTTGGCGACGCAAAGGGTGAGGATACATGAGCTCCAAAACACTGTGATTTTCATTGTTGTGCATCAGCTTGATCATCTGACCCATTTTGATCTCACCATCAAACACCCGCACCAGTGCCATTGCCCCCTGGTACGCATCAAACCACGAATCGTAGATAATGGCTTTAGTAGTAGCATCTGCATCTCCAACAGGTGCAGGGATACGATCAACTATTGCATCGATTAGTTCACGAATCCCAATCCCCGACTTCGCCGAAATCAGCATCGCATCCGTCGCATCGATCCCAATAGTGGTCTCAATCTCTTCAGCAACCCGTTCAGGCTCCGCTGCGGGCAAATCAATTTTGTTGATAACCGGAATAAGAGTGAGATTGTTTTCCATAGCTAGATAGACGTTGGCAATCGTCTGCGCCTCCACACCTTGTGCCGCATCGACGATGAGTAAAGCACCATCACTGGAGGCTAGCGACTTGCTCACTTCATAACTAAAATCGACGTGACCCGGAGTGTCAATGAGATTGAGGATATAGTGTTGCCCATCCTTGACATAATCCAAACGGACACTTTGTGCTTTGATCGTGATTCCACGCTCTTGTTCGATGTCCATCGTGTCCATCATCTGCTTGGAAAGCTCACGATCACTTACAGCGCCACACTCTTGGATGATACGGTCAGCTAACGTACTTTTACCATGGTCGATGTGGGCAATGATAGAGAAATTACGGATATTATTCATTAGGCAAACAAACTATTGACGCTCTCGTTGTGATACACACGACGAATGACTTCGGCAAACAATGGAGCAACGCTCAGCACCTTTACTTTATCACTATGCCCACGAAGTTCTAGAGTGTTGGAAATAACCAGTTCATCCAAATCACCACTATTGAGGTTATCATACGCTTTTCCGCTGAGCACTCCGTGTGTTGCACACGCCATTACCGACGTCGCACCTTTAGCTTTAAGCGCTGATGCTGCTTTGACCATGGTACCTGCTGTATCAACCATATCATCAATCATTATAATGTCTTTACCTGCAACATCTCCTATGATGTTCATCACTTCAGACTCATTGGCCTGCTCACGACGCTTATCAACAATAACCATCTCCAATCCTAGCTTTTGGGCAAAATAACGAGCCCGCGCAACTCCTCCAATGTCCGGAGAAGCAATAACAGGATTAGCAAGATTTTTAGAACGAATATAGTCTTCAAAGATAATCGCTCCATAGAGATTATCGACAGGAATATCAAAAAAGCCTTGGATTTGACCTGCGTGCAAGTCTATTGTCACTACACGGTCAATCCCAGCAGTTTCAAACATATCCGCTACTAGTTTTGCAGTAATAGGGACACGAGGAGCTGCTTTTCGATCTTGTCGTGCATATCCAAAATAGGGGACAACTGCTGTAATTGAACTCGCAGAACTACGACGAAGTGCATCGGTCATGATGAGCAATTCCATCAAGTTGTCATTACTAGGCGCTCCCGTACTTTGGATGATAAAGACATCACGCCCACGAACGCTCTCTGAAATCTGTACATTAATTTCACCATCACTAAAACGTTTGAGAGAGGCTTTCGAGAGAGGAACATCGAGAGTTTTACACACTTCAGCCGAAAAGGCTTGACATGATGAACCACTAAAGATTTTGTATCCGCGCATTATAAATATCCTGTTTGAGGTTTGTTAACAGGATTATAACAAGAGGTCACTTAGTGTGAGATAATACGAAATACTACGTCCGATAGTCTGCATTGATCTTGACGTATTCATGCCCCAAATCACATCCATAAGCAGTGAAACTTCCCTCACCCATACCAAGATCACAATGGATGGTAAATTGCGATTTTTGCATCACGGCTGCTGCTAAGGGCTCTAACGTTGAATCAAACAGCAGCTCACCCTTTCGATAGACACACACCTCATCAAACCAAATAGAAAGTGTTGCCTCATCACACTCAACACCGCTTGCTCCCACCGTTGACGCGATACGTCCCCAATTCGGGTCTTCTCCGAATAGCGCTGTTTTTACTAGAAGTGAATTTGAGAGTGCTTTAGCAGCAATTTCTGCCTCGTCGTCATTAAGAGCAGTAGTTACTTTATAAGTCACGAGTTTGGTTGCCCCCTCCCCGTCACGTACCATTTCACGTGCCAAAAAGAGCATCATTGCTTCCAATGCCTCTTTGAATGCACTTGCCTCAAATGCACCACTTTTACCATTAGCCATAACAAGAACCGTATCATTGGTCGACGTATCCCCATCAACACTTGCTGCATTAAATGTCGTATGAACACATTCATTCAAGAGCTCTTGCAATACCGTTTTTTCAACAAGAGCATCCGTGGTGATAAAACACAACATTGTTGCCATTGCAGGATTGATCATACCCGCACCCTTAGCCATTGCGCCAATACGAAACGAATGACCATTTTCCAGCGTCACTTCAAAAGCAATACGTTTGGCGAAGGTATCCGTCGTCATAATCGCCTCAGACGCAGCAACTGCATCACGTACTGATAAATCAAACGTCAACGCACCTTCAATGATTTTAGCCTTAGGTAATCGCACCCCAATGACTCCCGTCGAACTCATCACAGGATGTTGAATTTGCGGGAATGCTAAACATAACGCTCCTAAAACTTCCTCAATATCGCAAATACCATCTGGACCCGTCATTGCATTGGCATTTTTAGAGTTAATCAAGACAAAATTACCTTCAAAACTACCTTTTTGACGGAAATGTCGTATAGGTGCTGCTGTCATCTTATTGGTAGTAAAAACAGTTGCATTGATACATGGGGTATCCGCATAAATAAACGCTACATCCTTGGCATTATCTTTTTTAAGCCCTATATGAACTCCATTGGCATAAAAACCCTCTGCAGCACAAACGCCACCTTCGATTTGAGTCAGTGTATACATAAAAAAATCTCCAAGATAAAGTTCATAATTATAGGCAGATAAGATTACAAAGAAAATTAATTCAGATTAAAAAGAGGAATAGATGAAATCGGGAAAAATCCCGACAGGTAGAAGACTATAAAGAAGAGTTACGAATCTTTCTTAAGAGTGCGAAGCTCAGAAGCAGCGATACGAAGTTTTTTAGTTGTACCGTCTTCAAGAGTTACACGAACTGTACGAAGATTAGGCAAAAAACGACGCTTTGTTCTGTTTTTCGCGTGAGAAACGTTGTTTCCACTCATTGGGCCTTTACCACTGATAGCACATTTTCTTGCCATAATAGGTCCTTAGCGTAAATTTAGGTTGCGGATTGTACCTCAAAGAACCAAATACTTACCTTAAGAAAAAACGAATCTTCACGGTTAACCCAATCTCAAAAAAAATTTAGCTAATAAGGATTACAATAAACAAAAAATATTGGAAAATACATAACGGTGATTACATCTCAAGACGTTCACAACTATCTTTTAGCTATTCCTGCCGCTCCTACAGTTGTGCGTCAAGCACTTAATTTTGTCCAAGAAGGGGATTTAGTCAAAGCTGCAAAATCTGCGAATGACGACCCTGCATTACGCCATTATCTAAAAATACTGGTCAATCGCCCACTCTACGGCTTTAAAAATGAAGTAACAGATGTCGCACAGATTTTTGGAATCTTAGGACTGTCCGCTACTCAACAAACCCTTTATAATTATCTCCTCAGTCTTTTGGTACCTAAAAAATGGTCCCTCTTTGCTCTCACCAATGGACAATTCTACGATCTACAAGCCTCATTGAGCAAAAAATGGGAAACGATTTTAACCCATCTTGGCATTCAAGATAAAGAAATTTTAAGTGTCGTTTCCCTCATACCCGCCACGATTATCGTCTGCGATGCCCTTTTTTCCTCCCATAAAGATGAAATCAGACAACTTAGAAGTGTTAAAAACCTCGATTTTAGTACGATTCTGCAACGCCTTAGTGGAAAAGATTTATTTGACCTTGCAGCCGAAATAGGTCATCTTTGGGGAATGTCTGAAACTACTATCACCCTCATTCAAAACAGCTCAGGGCTCAATAACACACTTTCAGGTGAGCATAAACTTTTAGCACAATGGATACATCTCCTTCTTTTTTACGAGCTTTCTCAAAGCACCTACGTCAGTGCTGGTTTGAACGAGTTTATCGACTTTCAAATCGATTTTGTTCAAGAAATCTATGAATCTTTCACAACAGTAATGATAGCTTCATGAGAGCTGTAGTCAAAGGACGTATTGGGGTTTTTCACCCCCAAGGATTTTTAGATGGAAACAATGTTCCATTATTACTCCCTATCGATGATATTAAAGCTACTGAAGCACTCAATATAGATATGCTATTAGTCTCTTTAAAAAAAGTGATCTTTTTTAATAAAAATGGGTTTGATGCCTTCGTAAAATTCCTTAATTACATACGAGATCAAAAACATATACCTGTAGGATTTTGTGATTACGATCACCAAAAATTCAAAACCATTTATACGTTTTACAAAAATGACATCAATTTCTCTCTTTTTAAAAATGAAAAAATAGCCGAACTTTTTGTCTCCAATAACAAAAGTGATTCTAAAACCGTATTGGTATACAATCCAGATCCATCACAACGCTCCGCTATGGCTATCGAGCTCTTTAACTATGGGCACAACCCTGTTGTTTGCCAAAATCAATCGGAATTTGAACAAAAAAGAACCGCTTCGAGTCTGTATTATGCTATTATTGAGGATACTTATTTGGGATTTTTTGGTCAAAAAATTGCTACACGCATCACCGGAAATGCGGTCATATATACTGTTAGTAATTTTATTGATGCGGAGATTACCGATACCTTTAATATTGCTTACCACAACAACTCTCTCAATGTTGGATTCCGTCTTTTTATTTTTGATGCGTACAAAGTCATCTCTATGAATATACACGCGCTAAATTTTTTCACCAAACTAGCTTCTTCAGCTGCTGAATACAACGCAACTATCTGTTTTGTAGGACTAACATTTGAAAAAACACCCGAAAGTTTCAAAAATGATTTAGAAGACGCTGGAATGCTATTTTTTAACTCTATGGATGAGATCCTTAAAAACAAAGAATTGCTTAATGACTTAGGAGGATGTGGTGGCGGAACGGCCAAACAACAGCGCGCCCTTAACAAATTACTCATTAACCAACTTCAACTACTGATAGATGCTACAGTTTCTACAATTACCATGATGACTAACACTTCTGCTACAAAAACAAGTGTTAACCTCCACACACTTAGTGTTGAAAACTCTCACGAACAAATTGCAAGCTCTATTGGGTTTTATGGCGATCTTGATGGTCTTATTATCCTAGTCTTTCCAAAAAATATTGCCAAAAAAGCATGCGAACTTCTGATTGGTTCGCAGGATGTCTCTGACGAAGATATCTTGGACTCATTAGCAGAATTCGTTAATATTATCGGTGGTCGCACTAAAGTGCTCCTCTCGGAACAAAAAATGCGTCTGGACATTACCTTGCCTCGTACTTACGCAGATATCGATACCTTACTTGAAATTGCTCAAAACAAAAAAGGAGTACAGGTTAATCTGGATTTTGAGGGTCAAAACTTTATTTTTTTCTTGACAAGATAAAAACTAAAAGCTCTCTCCAAAACTATATTGGTTAAAATACCAAAAAGACTTCAAAGGTACCCTTATGCTCGTAGCACCCAGTATTCTCTCAGCTGATTTTGGTAATCTCGCACGTGACGTGCGTGCTATTTGTGATGCGGGCTGTGATTTGGTACATGTGGATGTCATGGATGGTCATTTTGTTCCCAATATGACTATTGGCCCCGTCGTAGTCAGTGCTATCGCCAAAGCCGCTACAAAACCACTGGATATTCATCTAATGGTCGAAAACAATACTTTTTTCGTCGATCTTTTTGCACCCCTTAAGCCCGCCTACATCTCCTTTCACATCGAAGAGGAGAAAAATCCTCATCGTTTAGTCCAATACATCCGTTCTTTAGGGATAAAACCCGCTATCGTACTTAATCCGCATACCCCTGCTGAGGCGATTGAATATCTACTGGGTGATTTAGACATGGTACTGGTAATGTCCGTAAATCCTGGTTTTGGAGGACAAAAATTCATTCCTACGGTAATAGAGAAAATCAAACGGCTCAAAGTATTGCGTGACCGTATCAATCCCAACTGTCTCATAGAAATTGATGGCGGTGTAGGAAGCTCTAATATTGAATTGCTCAAAGAGGCTGGTGTAGATGTCTGTGTTGCCGGAAGCTATGTCTTTGGATCCAGTGATTACAAAACTGCAATTGACAGCTTACGAGTCTAGCCATGCGTGTCAAAATCTGCGGTATTACCAATCTTGATGATGCAAAAATTGCTATTAGTGCGGGTGCAGATGCGCTAGGTTTTGTTTTTTATCCTGATTCTCCTCGCTATATCGATCCAAAAGAGGCTCAAGAAATTATCCAAAAACTTCCTCCATTTATCGAAAAAGTGGGTCTTTTTGTGAATGTTACCCAAGATATTATTCACGATGTTTGTGTGCTAAGTGGCTGCACATTGGCACAAATTCATTTTGATGCCGATAGTGAATTTTTTAAACACGTTCGCTTCCCAACCTTGCGTGTTATTCGTGCTCAAAAACCTGAAGATGTCCAGCTCTTTTGTGACGAATATCGCCTTATTGATGCCTACTGTGAAAGCTACGGCGGTAGTGGCAAGCGCCTCAACCTTCAATGGTTTGACAACATTGATTGCTCCAAAATCATCCTAGCGGGCGGATTAACCCCTGACAACATTGAAGATGTTAAGGCTTATGGCTTTTATGGGGTCGATGTCAGTAGTGGTGTTGAACTCTCCCCAGGTCAAAAAGATTCTCAAAAAGTAATTGATTTTGTACAAAAAGCCAAAGCCTAATGCCGCTTGACCCCAAAATCATTCAACGCCTTAGCAAACCGATTGGAATTCACCAAAATGAATTTGAATCCAAAATAGCCTGCGAAACTGATATTGAGATGCTCAAAGCACAAGGGATGAATCTAATCTTGCACACCAAGGCCTACAAGTTTCTCACTTCACTGCTTAGCATCAAAGAGACGATATTTTGTATCGTCGATGTTGAAACCAATGGATCCAAAGTCGATCACCATCAAATCATCGAAATTGGAGCTGTAAAGTTTCAAAACGGTAAAATCATTGATACCTTTGAGAGTCTCGTTTACTGTGAATCCATCAACGAACAAATCAGCGAGATTACCGGTATCAGCGTTGCGGAAACCCTCGAAGCACCAGCACTTTCAAGCGTTATGGCAGACTTTCGTCTCTTTTTAGGGGATGCAGTTTTTGTAGGGCACGATGCCAAGTTTGATTTTAAATTTACCAGTGCTATGATGGATAGAGTAGGATTAGGGGTTTTACTCAATCGCCAACTGTGTACGATTGATTTAGCAGAACGTACCTTTGAATCCGAACGATACGGTTTAAAATATTTAAATGAGACCTATGCTCTACACGTTGATGCCGTACATCATCGAGCACTATCAGATGCTATTGTAACCACTAAACTTCTCGAACAAGTGCTCTCTCTTATCCCTGATACAGTTCACACAACCGAAGAGCTCATTGCATTTTCAAAAGAAGCAACAAGGATCAAAAAACTTCTTATTCGCTAAACTGTCCAACACCCACAAGACGATTATAGCGCTTTTCGAGACGCTCTTCGTCACCTAATGCCCCAAGCTCTTTAATTTGTGTTAAAAAATAGCTCTTTACGGCATTGATTGCCCCGACTTTGTCTCGATGAGCTCCAATGAGAGGTTCATCAATAACATCATCGATCAAATCGAGCTCTTTAAGATCAGCACTGGTAATTTTAAGTGCTTTGGTAGCAGCTTCTACTTTTGCAGGATCATTCCACAAAATTGCCGAACACCCCTCAGGTGAGATAACACTAAATACTGAATAGCGCATCATAGCAAGACGATCGGCAACACCAATAGCCAACGCACCGCCACTACCTCCCTCTCCAATAACAACCGAAACTGTAATAGTATTAAGGCTAGAAAGTTCTAGCAAATTACGAGCAATAGCTTCACTTTGATTACGCTCTTCAGCTCCAAGACCAGGATAAGCACCCGGAGTATCAATAAGCATTAACAAAGGAATTTTAAACTTTTCTGCCATTTTAGCCATACGTAATGCTTTACGGTACCCTTCTGGATGAGGCATACCAAAATTACGCTTGAGCTTATTTTTAGTTCCACGCCCTTTTTGCTCTCCAATCACCATGGCACGTTTACCATCAATAGTTCCTAGATAACAAATAATGGATGCATCATCTCTAAAGTGACGATCTCCATGCAATTCATATGAGTAATCAAATATTGCGCGAATATAATCAAGCGCATAGGGACGATCAGCATGACGCGCTAACTGAAGCTCTTGATACGGGGAAAGGTTGCTATAAGTTTGAGAAACTTCTTTCTCCAAATCCGCTTTTAAAATTGCTACCGCATGATGATCATATCGTATTTCTGCAGCAATAATGTCTTCCTGGATTTGATAAATCTTTTGTTCAAAATCAAGATAAGTTGCCAAAGGTAAACCTTAGATTTTTTTGAAAATAACAACACCATTGGTGCCGCCAAATCCAAAAGAGTTTGACATAACGATATTCAACTCCGCTTTACGTGCCACATTAGGAACAATATCCAAGTCGCAATTTTCATCAGGAGTCTCGTAGTTAATAGTGGGAGGGATGATTCCATCACGCATCGCCATGATACTCACAACTGCTTCGATACCGCCAGCAGCACCCAAACAATGCCCTGTTTGACCCTTAGTGGAGCTTACTGGTGGACAGTTTTCTTTTCCACCAAACGCTTCTTTGAGAGCTGCCGTTTCATTTTTATCATTGGTTGGCGTACTTGTTCCATGTGCATTCACATAATCCACTTTAGGATTTCCTGCCATTTTCAACGCTGCTCTCATAGCACGTAGTGGTCCCTCAAGACTCGGTGATGTGATATGACTTGCATCACCGCTCTCTCCAAAACCAATAAGCTCTGCATAAATATGTGCGCCACGCTCAACTGCTGCTTCATACTCTTCAAAAACCAATGCAGCGGCTCCCTCTCCCATTACAAATCCATCACGCTGCGCATCAAATGGTCGTGATGCATGTTTTGGGTCATCATTAAGCGTGCTAAGTGCCTTCATAGAGGCAAATCCACCCATACCAACACCCGTAATAGCTGACTCGGCTGCAACCACCAACATCTGATCTGCACCACCTGTCATAATAGTTTTAGCCGCTTCACTTACAGCGTGTGTTCCTGCTGCACAAGCAGTAACACAGGACAAATTTGGCCCTTGCAATCCATGATCAATAGTGACGAATCCGCCTAACATATTAACCAATGCTCCTGGGATGAAAAAAGGAGAGATGCGACGTGCTCCCTTGGTCTCTAAAATAATTGAATTTCTCTCAATAGAAGGAAGTCCACCAATACCGGATGCAGCTGAAATTCCAAAACGTTCTTTATTAAAATCTTCTGCAAATGCCGCATCTGCCATCGCTTCTTGCGCAGCTTTTAATCCTAATTGAATAAAACGGTCTGCTTTTTTGACTTCTCGTGGATCCATAACAGTTTCAGGATCAAAATTTTTCACTTCACCTGCAATTTGAGCGCTTTGTGTAGAAGCATCAAAAATGGTAATTACGTCAATTCCGCACTCACCGTCACAAATAGCCTTAAAAGAGCTCTCTTTGTCGTGACCCACAGCGTTAATCATCCCCATACCTGTTACTACGATTCGTTTCACTTTTTCTCCTGTCTCATCTATGGTCTTAAATAGCAGCTTCGGCTACGAAACTGCCAGTTAAAATCATCAATGTTATGTACTAAAACGAATACATCTGTTTTAGTGGCAGAGACAAAAGTCCCTACGGCCCCCTAAAGCTACAAAAACAAAAGTTTTTGAGATTTTAGAGACATACATCTAATGTTATAATTACTTTTTGCCTTCAATGTAGTTAACTACGTCTTGAACCGTTTGGATTTTTTCTGCTTCATCATCAGGAATTTCGATATCGAATTTCTCTTCAAGAGCCATTACCAACTCAACAACATCTAAACTATCAGCACCAAGATCTTCAACGAATTTAGAATCCGCTTTAACTTCGTCTGCATTTACACTAAGTTGCTCAACCACAACCGCTTTAATATCTTCCAAAAGTGCCATAATAGCTCCTGTTCATATGAATAAAATCGTAAAATTATAGCATAACATACTTAAATATGAAAACGAATCGATCTGTTTTCATAGTAAGGACTAAAGTCCTTTGCAATCCCCTAAAGCTACAAAAAACTATGTTTTTTGAGAACTAGAAAATAAACTTTTTTATTACATCAGCATTCCACCGTTCACTTTAAGTGTTTCACCCGTGATATAACTGGCGTGGTCACTGAGTAAAAATGCCGTTGCCTCCGCAATCTCACTAGGATTTCCAAAACGTCCCATAGGAATTTTTGCTGTAAAGGAAGATTTAACATCATCACTCAAAATATCTGTCATGTCAGTTGCGATAAATCCGGGTGTAACAATATTATAACGGATACCACTGCTTGCTGCTTCTTGTGCAAAGCTTTTAGTCATTGCAATGACGCCACCTTTACTGGCCGCATAATTTGTTTGACCTGCATTGCCTGTCTCACCCACAATAGAAGCAATATTGACGATGGCACCAAACTTTTGCTTACGCATCACCTTAAATGATTCTCGACAACCAATAAATGCGGAAAGTAAGTTGGCATTAATAACCGCCATAAAATCGTCACTTTTCATCCGCATTGCCAAACCATCTTTAGTTATTCCAGCATTATTCACTAAGTAGGACAATTCACCATCGCACTCTATAATCATCTTAATCGCATCTACAAACGCTGTCTCATCTGCTACATCAAATCCAATTACTGCTGCACGCCCGCCTGCTGCTTCGATTTGGGCTTTGATGGCATCTGCAGCATCCGCACCACTACGATAGTTTATCCATACTTTTAAACCATACCCAGCCAATACCTTTGCCACCTCAGCACCAATACCTCGGCTTGATCCTGTTACTAATACATTTTTACCTGTGAACTTCATCTATCATTTCCTTTTGTACTAAATTTATACGCCATCGGAGTAAAACCCCGATAGCTAGGCTAACGCTATGTTTTCTTCGGCAGAAGACCCAGTACGCTTGCGTACTCTTTTTTAAATCAGTGCGCTGTCCATCTCCGAGGGGATTTCAAGTCCCATCAGCTTTAAAACCGTTGGCGCAACATTATTAAGCGCTCCAGTATGCACACTGGAGACATCATCGCCCATCACAAAGCACCACACTTTGCCGACAGTATGATTAGTTAGGGTGTTACCCGCATCATCGCGCATCTCTTCACAATTACCATGATCTGAAGTAATGACAAGCGCATAGCCTTGTTCTTTAGCCATTTCAACAATACGCCCCAGCTGTTCATCGACGGCTTCTACTGCAACAGTTGCTGCTTCAAAATTACCCGTATGCCCCACCATATCACCATTGGCAAAATTAACAACTACAAAATCGTAATTATTTTCCATCGCAGTAACAACAGCATCACCCACAGCACTGCACGACATTTGAGGTTGCATATCATACGTTTTAACATCAGGACTGGGAATCAAAATACGTGTTTCATTTTCATAGGGTTCTTCAATCCCCCCATTAAAGAAAAAAGTGACATGGGCGTATTTTTCTGTCTCTGCTGTATGCAATTGTCGCAATCCAGCCCTTGCAATAACCTCAGACAAGGTATTTTTTGGTGCATCTTTGGGAAATAACACTGGATAAGGGAAGCTCGCATCATACTGCGTCATTGTCGCAAGATGAATCGGGATAAAAGTACGCTCAAAGCCGCTAAATCTTTCATCGCCAAGCGCATATGTCAATTGCCGCATACGGTCACTTCGAAAATTAAGAGTCAAAACACTATCCCCTTTTTCAAATCCCTCATATCCAGAAAATGCAACAGGAACAATAAACTCATCCAGCTCATTTTTGGCATACGAATTTTCAACATAATCACTAGCACTTTGATCCGTTTTAGGCCGTGCATTGACTATCGCCTCATATCCTTTTTGGACACGATCCCACCGGCTATCCCTATCCATAGCATAAAAACGGCCTCCTAAAGTAGCTATTTTAATGTTTTTGCGCCCATGAGCCTTAATTGTTTGTAAATAATGGTCAGCGCTACTAGGAGAAACATCTCTTCCATCAGTAATAAGGTGTAACCATACCTCCTTGTCCTCATTAGCTGAAATCTCAGCGACTCCCATAATATGATCAATATGCGAATGGACTCCACCATCACTCATCAAAGCTATCAAATGAATTCGATTGCTTTTTTTAATAATTTTAACAAACTCCTCATTACGAGCGAGACTTCCATCCTCAAGCGCTAACGAAATTTTAACCAAATCTTGATAAAGCACTCGACCACTTCCCAGTGACATATGCCCTACTTCAGAGTTGCCCATCTGACCTTCTGGTAATCCTACGCTAAGCCCTGATGTGTCAATAAGTGCATGAGAGACATATTCAAATAACCAATCATAGGTGGGTTTACGAGCAGCATGAAATGCATTAAAGGTGTGTTTGGACGAGTATCCAATCCCATCGGTGATGACCAAAACGGTTTTTTGACCCATTTTAACCCCTAATTAACAAAAATTTTGCCTAATTATATTAGAATGTCACTTGCTTTAAAATTTTCTCAATCAAAAGAGTACTTTTATGTTATATTGGCTTTATCAAAACACCCCTAGCGATTTCTTTGTACATCTTAATATCTTGCAATATATTACCGTACGAGCGGGTCTAGCATTTTTTATTGGACTTTTACTCACTATCTTTTTGATGCCTCGTTTTATTGCATGGGCACAACGCTCCGCCAAAGTTCAACCCATCAATGAATATGTAAGTGCACATCAAGGCAAAGCTAAAACTCCCACTATGGGAGGAATCGTTTTTATCACTTCCACGATTATTGCGTCGCTTGTTACGGTCAACATCATGAACCCTTTTGCTATTGGGGGATTGTTAACTCTGGTTTTTTACGCCTATATCGGCTTCACGGATGACTGGGGGAAAATTCGAGGTGGCGATAACCTCGCAGGACTCAAAGCTCGAACTAAGATGGCGCTTCAGATTCTCTTTGGATTACTTATCGGACTTTTTCTGATCTATGTCGCCAAACTCGAAACTGGCTTTTATGTCCCGTTTATCAAATCCAGTTTGTTTGATATGGGATTTTGGAGCATTGGTTTTTGGGTACTCGTGATGATTGCTACATCCAATGCAGTTAACCTAACCGATGGGCTAGATGGGCTGGCAACTGTCCCCTCGGTATTTGCCCTACTGTCGTTAAGCGCCATTGTATACGTTGTTGGAAATGTCTCTGCTGCCAACTATCTTTTGATGCCAAAAATACCAGCAGGTGAGGTCGTAGTAATTGCCGCCGCTCTCATCGGGTCACTCATCGGATTTTTGTGGTTCAACTGTCATCCCGCTCAAGTCTTTATGGGAGATAGCGGCTCTCTTACAATTGGTGCTTTTATCGCTTATATGGCAATCATTGGAAAAAGCGAAATCCTCCTTATCCTTATCGGATTTATTTTCGTTATCGAAACGGTGTCTGTCATATTGCAAGTGGGAAGCTATAAACTTCGTAAAAAACGGGTCTTTTTGATGGCACCCATACATCACCATTTTGAAATGAAACAATGGGCTGAGAACAAAATTATCGTCCGATTTTGGATTATTGCTATGCTTTCCAATATCCTAGCCCTTATCTCCCTAAAGATTCGTTGATGAATATTGCTTGTTTTGGATACGGACAAACCACCAAGGCCATTGCCAAAAAATTTGGTCCTTGTACATTTTTCGATGATAAAGTAATCAAACCCTTTACCGATGAAGAGGGTAATCATCTCAAACCTATCGGTGATTTTGATACAAGAGTTTTTACCCATGAGATTCCCTCCCCAGGTATCCCACCTAGCCACCCACTCATCCAAGCTTCAAGACATATCATCAGCGAATACGATTTTTTCGCCCCTCAAACTCCTTTTAGCATTTGGATCAGCGGCACCAATGGTAAAACTACAACCACTCAAATGATGCAACATCTCCTCCAAGACAAGGGAGCAATTTGTGGAGGCAATATTGGTACACCTTTGGCGGATATGTCCCCACAAGCTCCCGTATGGATTTTAGAAACAAGTTCCTTTAGTATGCACTACAATGCCATTGCTTCTCCCAATATCTACGCACTTCTTCCCATTACTCCCGATCACGTTAGCTGGCATGGAAGTATGGAAGAGTATTATAACGCCAAGCTCAAACCGCTCTCCACGATGCGTGAAGGAGAAGCTATCATACTCCCAAAAATGTTTGCTGATGTCCCCACCAATGGGTTCAAAATACTCTATGAAACTGAAACAGATTTAGCACATTATTTTGGGATTGATGTGTCAAAAATCAAGTTTAAAGGGGCATTTTTGATGGATGCCCTCATCGCTATGGGGGTAGACAAAATTCTTTATGATCGTATCGATTACGATAAAATCAATGCTTTCATCCTTGATCCTCACCGTCAAGAGGAGCTACGAGATAGTCGTGGAAGACTATGGATTAACGACTCCAAAGCGACTAATATCGATGCTACTCTCGCTGCACTACGTACCTACCCCAATCAAAAAATCCATCTGATTTTAGGGGGTGATGATAAAGGGGTGGAACTCGAAGAACTTTTTATTCCTCTCAAAAATTATGATGTCCATGTCTATGCCATCGGTTCCAATGCACAACGGCTCCAAAAACTGTGTGACCAATACACAATACCTTGTATCCTTTGTAACACTCTAGATGTCGCAGTCAACGCCATCGATGGGCAACTCGACACCGCAAGCATCGCCATGCTCTCCCCAGCGTGCGCCAGCTTAGACCAGTTCACTTCATATGCTCAAAGAGGTAATTTATTCAAAGAACTTGCACTCTCAACCCATTAAGCTTATTTTTAAGCTTCTATAGCTATAATTGCACTCCACAAAACGTGGCTAATTAGCTCAGTCGGTAGAGCAGTAGACTGAAAATCTGCGTGTCCTTGGTTCGATTCCGAGATTAGCCACCATAACCTCTTCAAAAGTCCTA
>CAMBHX010000010.1 GCA_945867285.1 Sulfuricurvum sp. IAE1 | reverse complement strand
AAAATAACTGGATTTAGAGTCGTAAGGATTTCCAATGACACGCCATTTGCCCTTTTAGGACTTCAAAAAGGGGATGTCATAACAAGTATTGATAACAAGCCTCTCAACTCGCATGCTTCTGCGTTTGCCGCCTATCAAGTAGGACTTCGACGTTTTGCGATCAAAATCACTATCATACGAAATAATCAGCCAAAGGATCTAGAATATGAAATCAGCCGTTAATCTTTTAATTGTTTTTCTGTTTGCATCAAGCCAGCTTTATGCGATAACAACACCCAATGACAAGGGAGCCAGTATCGCTATTGATGGAATGGCATTAGGTGATTTTATCAAGCTGGTGGCTAAAATCAGCAACAAAAACATCTTTGTCACCGAAGAGATATCGGGAAAAATCAGCTATGTAGGTAATCGTCCCATCCGTAAAGAGGAGCTTTTTAAACTTTTACAAGCTACGCTTGAATCACGTGGATTGACCATGATTGATTCGGGTGTCGGATATTATTCGATTGTCAAAAGTGCTGATGCTGCATCGATGAATATTCCTTTTTTGATCAAAAGTGATATTCCGCAATTTCAAACAGAAATCATAAAACTCAATTATGCAAGCGCTGAATCGATGGCATTTAAAGTGAAAAATTACTCCAGTAAAAACAGTAAAATCATCCCTTCCAAAGAGTCCAATTCCCTGATAGTCAGCGATCTTCCCTCAAATATAAAAACAATGCGTGCACTGGTCAAAGCACTCGATGTTCGTGATGAAACAACGGCCAATTATACTCATCTGATACAGCTAAAAAATGCCGATTCGAAAAACATTGTCACAACACTCAATACTATTTTGACCAAAATGACCCTCTCTCCTGGGCAACAGCCTCCCAGTATTACGAGTGATGAGACGACAAATTCTTTGATTATTATTTGCAGTGATGATCTTTTTGCTACTCTTGTCCCAACGATCAAGGGTCTTGATGGAGACCGTCAGCAAGTATATGTCAAAGCCAAAATTATTGAAATAAACGAGGGGAAAGCACAAGATGTAGGGGTAAAATATGGTTTGTCTGGTGGAACGGTAGGATCTAATGGGATTTTTTCTTTTAATTCAAAGCTTGGAGATGGCTCTGTAGGAGCTGTCAATCTTGATCCTGTGGTTCTTGCAAATCTCTCTATTCCAACTATTAGCTCAGGCATTGCGTTAGGTGCGAGTATTTCACTGCTCGATACCAATGGTGCTGCCGACATTCTGTCTGAACCTTCTATTTTATGTATCGATAATCAAGAGTCTTCCATTTATGTTGGTAAAACAGAGTCCATTAGCACCGGCACAACCATCACAGGAACTGGGCTTTCTCAGTCCAGCTATATTCGTCAAGATATTGGTTTGACACTCAAAATCAAACCTCGTCTCTCCAATGACAACAAAGTCCTTTTAGCAGTGGAAACACGTCTTGAAGACATAGATACTGCCACCGCCAATCTCCAGCTTCCCAGCACCACAAAACGTGAAGTAAAAACATCAGCAATCGTTAGTAATGGAGAGAGTGTTATTATCGGTGGGCTAATCCGAGATAAAGTTGAACGTAATAATACTCAAATTCCTTTTCTGGGGGACATTCCTTATCTTGGAAATCTTTTTAAAAGCAAGGCTTCATCTCATGAAAAAATCAATCTCGTTATTATCCTGACTCCCTATATATTGGACAAAAGCAGTGATTTAGCGACTCTTCGATCACAGCTTGGTGAACTTGAAAAAATTGAGCAACGCTATATTGATGATATACTCAAAAACGTCAAGGCAGTCAATTAAGATGCTCAATATTCCTCTATTATTGGACGTTTCCCCACTCCCTTTGGTGCCGGCTGGGATTGACCCGTTTGAGACTCTTCGCAATGGATTGTTGTTTGCCACAATTGATACATCGCAGTATGCCATCCTCTCATCTCGTGACACTGCTGCTGCTCTTTGGGCATACAATGCCCTTTCTCTTACTCTCCCCCTTGCTCACTTGGACGAGGCTACGTATGAGACACTTTACCTCAAATTTCTCGAACTCAAAACGGATCGTGAAATGGTTCGCAATGCCTCGCAAGAAGAACCGTATGAAGATGAAATATCATTGATTGATTTCTTGCGAAATTCCTCTGATTTATTGACCAGTGAAGAATCAGCTCCGATTATCAAATTTGTCAATACCATTTTTTATCAAGCATTAAAACGACGTGCCAGTGATATTCATATCGAAACACATGAGAAAAAAGGGGAAGTTCGTTTCCGTATTGATGGCGTTTTATCCAAGCATATTGATTTGGATAAATCGATTATCAACCTTGTTATTAGCCGTATCAAAGTCATTTCCAATCTCGATATTGCAGAAAAGCGTTTACCTCAAGATGGTCGTACTCAGATTAAAATAGCAGGAAAAGCACTCGATGTTCGGGTATCAGTGCTCCCCACCTATCATGGTGAACGGGTCGTCATGCGTTTATTGATGCAAGCTGCATCGATTCCAGGTCTTGAAGAGCTTGGATTTAATGCCGCAACAACGAAACGCTTTGATGAACTGTTGAAATTTTCACACGGTATTATTCTGGTGACCGGTCCCACTGGGAGTGGTAAATCTACAACATTACACTCCTTTTTACAAAAGCTTGCAGGTCCTCAAAACAACGTGATGTCAATCGAAGACCCAGTAGAGTACGATGCCCAACATGTCAGCCAAATTGCGGTTAATTCTAAAATCGGCTTGACGTTTGCCGAAGGTCTGCGCTCGATTTTACGTCAAGATCCCGATATTATCCTTGTGGGTGAGATTCGTGACAGCGAGACAGCACAAATCGCTATTCAAGCAGCTATGACAGGACACCTTGTTTTCGCGACACTACATACCAATAATTCAACATCTGCACTTACACGCCTTATCGATATGGGAGTAGATAAGTTTATGGTGACCTCTACACTTTTAGGGGTATTAGCACAGCGTTTAGTACGTAAGGTCTGTATGGAATGTCGTGAACTTCAAACTATCGATGCACGTGATTTAGAATTGCCTATGGATACTGTTGTTGCGACCAGTTCTGGCTGTGTTGCGTGTGGAGGAACAGGTTATCATGGCAGGATTGCTGTGGGTGAATTGCTTTTGATTGATGATACTGTTCAAGCACTGATGAAAGAGTTTGACAACGACAATGAGTTTCGTTTGGCTATGAAAAAACGAGGTATGGCATTTTTGACTGATCAACTCAAAGATCTTTTAATCGCACAAGAGACTACTGTTGATGAAATCTTGCGGGTTGGGGTAAAAGAGGCCTAATGGAATTTGTATATAAAGGGCTCAACAGTGAGGGTAAGCGCATCAGTGGCACGTTGGACGTAGCCTCATTGGATGAGGCCAAACGTCAGTTACGCTCACAGGGAATCATCTATTCATCACTTCAACACAAAGTCCAATGGGAACTTTTTAAGATATTTGGCATTCGAGAAATCCCCTCATCGCTACTAATCCGAATTAGTCGGGATCTGTCCGTGTATCTGCGTGCAGGGGTACCGTTAGTGCGGGCATTGTCACTACAAGAACGCCAGTATATCCATCAGCCTAAAACAGCTCGTTTCTTTGTGTCACTGATTGCCTTGTTGGATGAGGGGAAAAGCTTATCCGCTGCGCTAGAAGGGCAAAATCAGTATAAAATTCCTTCATTTTATATAGGAACTCTCCATGCGAGTGAAGACAGAGGTGTACTTGCCGCTGTATTGGATGAACTTGCCTCGTATATTCAAATCGGGGAACAAATTCGATCTCAATTGACTAAAGCTTTTATCTATCCTGGATTTATTGTTGCCGTATCGATTCTTACCATCTCTTTTATGCTTACATCAGTTGTCCCAAAACTCACTGCTATTTTTGAAACGACAGGACAGGAACTACCAGCTCTAACACGTGGTGTTTTGGCATTTTCATCTTTTTTCTCTACCGCATGGCCATGGCTACTTCTCATTCTTGGGATTACTATTGTCATGATTAACAAGGCTTTTAACGACAACCCTGAATTTCGTTATCGAGTCGAGCGCATACTATTATCTCTCCCTTTCCTTGGTACTATTATTCAAACCAGTGATTTAGCGAGATTTTGTTCCGTTTCATCACTTCTAATCCGATCGGGTATTCCTATCGTAAAAGCCATTTCACTCGCAGGTGCCACACTCTCATCCTCTGTCTTAAAAGCACAATTTTCCTATGGAGCGCAGAGAATCGTCGAGGGAGGGAAACTCTCTACTTCACTTGCATCAGGGGAACATATCCACTTGGATGATGCGTTTATCGGTGCTTTAGCTGTGGGTGAAGAGACGAGTGAACTTCCAACCATGCTTGAAAGTCTATCCAACCTCTACATGGAGCGTAACCGTGAGAACATTTCATTATTTCTCTCCTTGTTGGAACCGGTGCTCATTTTAGTCGTTGGCGGAGTTATCGGTGTCATCGTTACAGCAATGCTCCTCCCAATTTTTTCATTGAGTCTGGGTTGATGCTCGATGATTACTGAAATTTATACCAAAAGTAGGAGAAGAACATGAATACAAAGCGAAGTGCATTTACCCTCATTGAGATCATGGTAGTTATCATCATCCTTGGGATGTTGGCTGCATTTGTTATTCCCAACATCACAGGTAAAAGTGAAGAGGCAAAACAAAAGATGGTGTGCATACAGATGAAGAGCCTCTCAGAAGGACTAAAAATGTTTAAAATCGACAATGGAACCTATCCAACACCTGAAGAAGGGTTAGGGGCACTACTGGCTAATCCTTCGGAAGAAACCTATTCTTCCTACAGTAAAAACACTTATCTGGAGGGAAAGAAACTCCCCAATGACCCATGGAATCACCCTTATATTTATCTCAATGATGGGAGCATGTTTGATCTCGTCTCTTTGGGTGCGGATGGAAAAGAGGGTGGAAATGACGAAGGGAAAGATCAAAAGCTCTCAGAATGTCCATAATTACCACACGTAAAGCTTTTACCCTGATTGAGCTTATGCTTGTAATTGTGATTATGGGGATTGTGGCAACCTTGGTTAGTTCTAGGCTTTCCAGTATTGCTGATCACACAATTATACTTACTCCCAACACCTTAAAGAGCTATTTGAGTGCTTTAAACTCTACCAAACGTCTTGAACTTTTTTGTTTTGAGAATTGCACGCAATGTGATCTTTGGGAGGGCGATACAAAAATCCGTACATCCCTTACCCTAGAGAGCACTTCACCTCTGAGCGTTCACCGATTTGATCGTTTTGGACGTTTGGTTGCTGCTGATGTTGCTATACGGTCAGATGTTGATGGAATGCGAAGCGGGTGTTTTAAATTTTCTCTTACTCCCGATGGTATCTCAACGCCTCTAATACTCAAATCCCAGGAAGATTTTATCGTCTACACTCCACTACTAGACTCCCCAATACATGGAAATGAAGAACAACTGCGCAAGCAGTTGTATGACACCACTCTTACCAACACAGGAAGCTATTATGGCAAGCGCTAGAAAGGGTTTTTCGATTATTGAAGTGTTGATGGCGGTTGTCATCGCTTCCATTGCTGCAATGGCATTATTGGAATCAGCAGCACAAGGACGACGTGCTTACGATACAGCCGTCCATCATCGATACACGTCAGAAGCAGGAGAATTGATTGCGCTTTCAGTCCATACGATGGGTGGGGCAGGGCAAGGTGATACGGCATCACTGTTCTCTTCACGTTATTTTATTGATAACCCACGGATCTATACTCTCCTCCAATCTCATA
Source organism: Sulfuricurvum sp. IAE1 (assembly GCA_945867285.1). Lineage (GTDB taxonomy): Bacteria > Campylobacterota > Campylobacteria > Campylobacterales > Sulfurimonadaceae > Sulfuricurvum. The sequence continues at coordinate 17,203 of CAMBHX010000010.1, read as the reverse complement.
AGTTTACGTTAGAAACCCAGCGTTCACACCCCTGGAACGGATCTACTGAAACGAATACAACACACAAAGCGATAGCCTCAATTTCTAAAAATGCAATAGAAAAAACAATCATCGAAATCAATGGCACTAGTACCTCTCTGTATGGGTTAAATGGGGAGGGGTGGTGATGCAACGCGGTTTTACTTTGATCGAGTTATTGGTTAGCCTAACATTGTTTAGTCTTATTGCCATTTTTTTGGTTGGAGGAGTTGATCAGATTCGTCATATGCGCTCCTTTTATGCCAAAAAAGGGGAGCAATTTACTCATCACGAGCGGATACGATCACTACTCTATCGTGATCTTGCACAAACCGAGACATTAAAAAGAATAGAAGAAGATACCGACCACACGATTATGATCTTAGAACCTACTAGACATACACTGTATGGAATCACACTCCCAACTGTCGTATGGTTAATCATTCGTCAAGACAATACACTCATCCGCCTCGAGTCAAGCCAGCCCATCCAAATCCCTCTTGATCCAAGTACACTGTATGGAATTCACAAGGACGTCATTGCAACACAATGCACTACATTTCGCGTGTATGAATCTACTACAGGATACTTTGCCGCACTGCTGTGCAACGATCATAAAATAATGCTAGAAACACCATTTATAATGGTACAGAAGAGGGGAATTTAAAATTATTTTGCAACAAACTTGCAACACAAAGTGTGTAAAATTTTATACGTCAAGCGCCCTACTTTAAATACTGGAAACAGCAATATGATTAATCACTTATATTCTAAACTTAACCCGACAGCCAATAGTCTTGAGCTAAAAACCAGTCTAGCACTTCAGTTGTATTTACTTGATATAAAAGAGCACTTGCTCGATGTATTGGCAGAACTAACTCCTTCACAAGAGGTTAGTTTAAGTGACAAAATCAGAAAAATTGAAAAATATGTCAAATCAAGGGGATAAGACACCCCTCCCATGTTAAAAACTATCCTATACTAGCGTTTTCCACCACCTGATTTACCACTACTTTGTCTGTTTCCATAAGTATTTCCTTGGACCGAATTTTGACCCTTTGCCTGCCCGCCACTATTAACAATTTCTTTTTCACCTTGATACTGATGTTCATATTGTTTTTGATGCTGGTGTTGTATTTGCTTTCCTTGATTACTGCCCGCTCCACTCCCATCTTGTTTCATCAATTCTTGATGTAACTTCTCTGACACTTGCTCAGCAGCGTAGGATGTAATCGCTAGAACCATTATAGTAGATAATGTAATTGAAAACTTTTTCATGCATAACCCCTTGTATTAATACAGTAATACTAACACAGAGACATGAGGTTAATATGAGATAGATAAAAAGAGGTTATTTAAATGAGGCAGTGAGTCTACGAAGCCATTTTTCTTTATAAACAGGGGTTGCTGAGTGATATCGACCAACAGCTTGGAGATTAAATCCATGTGTTTTAATGTGTTGGGAAAGAAGCCAGCTTCCAGCATAAATATTAACTTTTGGATCAAGGATATTCGTTTCATTGATTCCCCATTGAGACAACTGCTGTAAATGGGATGAATTGATCTGCATCAAACCATAATCGAATGTTCCGTTTGCATTATGATTAAGGGCTTTTGGATTGATACCACTTTCAATCGTCGCAATTTTTTTGAGTAGTAAAGGTGGAATATTATAATGTTGACCTGCTTCGTCAAAATAACGATCATACACATTGGTTTGTCCATTGAGAGAATTAAACAGAAAAAAAAGGGTAAAAAATAAACAATGTTGTTTCATTTTTCCAGTCTACCAAATAAGAAGTAAAAGCTACCTAAAAGAGAACCTATCGTGTAATCATCGGAATATTCATAGAAACCATGGACTCTTTGATATCTAAAGAAAGATGGTTTTCTTCAGCTAAAAAATTTAGTTCTGAAATATTTTTGCGATTAAGCATCTCACCAGAAATTTCGATCGTAAAAAGAGAATGCTTTACACCCTCAAATTTCACGTGCTCACCCACACGGAAGAAAAGATGAGTAAGTATTGTACTGTTATCACCAAATGACTGATAGATTTTATTCAGTAGTTTGATGAACATTTCGGTGTGCAATCGCACATCAGGGATAGTCGGATCGAGCTCTTTGGAATAGACTATGGAACTACCAATAGAATTGGAGCTGATACACAGATCAATTAATGAATAGACATTAACCAAATCTCCCTGAGGCTTTTGACGAGCAAGATTAAATGTAGGGTGTTGATAGAGGCGAATACCAATTTCTGACTCATTTTCATATCCTATCGTAATACCAAAACATTTAAAACGACCAAATTCCAAATCTAAAAAAGTGGTTTTAAATCCAAATGATGCACTGGCGTACGTCGTAGCAATTTCATACAAAACATTGGCAGATGTGGCACCCAGAAGATATTGTGCTTCGGTATTAAGAGAGAGGATTTTTCCATTCGAACTAAAAAGGACAAAGGGGTTGAAATCGTATTCAATCCACTGTTGCTCGAATGTCATTAGTCCTCGATATAGTTTTTAAGTTTACGACCCACTTTAGGGTGCTTGAGCTTTTTAATAGCACTGCTCTCGATTTGTCGAACACGTTCACGAGTAACATTGAGCTCTTTTCCGATCTCTTCGAGGGTACGATCACTCTCATCATCCATGATACCAAAACGCATTTTGATAACCGCTTTTTCACGCTCATTGAGTTGTTCGAGAACCCCTTCGATTTGCACTTTGAGATCATCTTTGAGGATAGCATCACTAGGAGAAATTGACATTTTATCTTCGATAAAGTCTCCAAAACGACCATCTTCCTCATTCCCGATTGGAGCTTCTAGAGAGATAGGTTCTTTGGTAATCTTAATGACATTTTTGACTTTTTCAACTGACAATCCAACTTCTTCTGCGATTGTCTCAACATCTGGCTCTTTTCCATGCTCTTGGAGGTGTTTACGCATAATCTTGTTGATACGGTTGATCGTCTCTATCATATGAATAGGGATACGGATAGTACGTGCTTGATCTGCGATAGCACGGCTAATAGCTTGGCGAATCCACCAAGTCGCATACGTAGAAAATTTGTACCCTTTTTTGTATTCAAACTTGTCTACAGCCTTCATAAGACCAATATTTCCTTCTTGGATCAAATCCAAGAACGGTAGACCACGATTAGTATAACGCTTGGCGATAGAGACAACGAGACGGAGATTAGATTTTGCCATACGCGTTTTGGCAACTTCTGAGATATTTTTACCCCGCTTGATTTGTTCCAAAATATCAGAGAGCTTTTCAGGTTCCATATCAAATCCACCTTTAGAGGCTTCTTTGGTTTGGATGAGTTTTTTGATTTCCATATAGGTACTCACCATCGTAGCTTCTGGTACTTTGCTGGAAATTTCTTCTTTGGTTAAATCCGTGATTTTTTCCAAAATAACTTTATGATTTTTTTTGAGCTGATCATTAAAGAGAGGCAGTTTGTATTCGAGACGTTTGAGTTCACGATCAAAACCTTCATCACTGCGCAATGCTGTTTCCATAGAACGTACCAGTTCATTAATGAGTTTAGAGGTTGGTCCAAGGTCTAAAAGAGCTTCTTTGAGTGTTTTTTTCTTGAAACTGACATTGAGAAAAAATAGGACATAATCAGCATCCATTTGCTCAAGAGGCTTCTCTTCGAGCATTTTTTCAGTAGCTTTTGCCCACTCTTTTTTCGCTTTTTCGAGCGCTTTAAAAGAGGTTACTACTTTTTCAATACGTTTTTTATCTTTAGCCGAGGGGGCTTTTTCTTTACTCTCTTCATCGTCTTCATCATCATCTTCTACATCTACTTCGTCAGACTCTTCTTCTCCCTCTTCAAAGCTTTTGAAGAGTTCTTTGACACGACGCTCTCGGTTGATAAGGGGATCTTTATAATCGAGAATAAAGTCGATGAGATAGGGAACCGAACAAATCGCATCGATAATAATCCCTTCGCCAGATTCCATACGTTTTGAGATTTCAACCTCTTCATCTTTAGTAAGGAGGGGAATTTGTCCCATTTCACGCAAATACATACGAACAGGAGAGTCGGAACGTGACCACTCTAACAATTCATGCTGCTTGAGAATATCAAACTGATCGCTTGCTGCGTCTTCAATGTATTTGAGCTGTGCTACACGCTTGGCATCTGCTTCTTGTTGGTTGAGTAACTTGGCGTGCTCAGAGGAGGTAAAGAGACACGTTTTATATTTTTCGGCTAGTTTTAAAATATTTTTAGCTTGTGCAAGCGTTGGTTGTTTGTCATAACTTTCGACAATCTCTTCATACGTCAAACAGTTTTTAGATTTGTGTTCGGAAAATAAGGTCTCTAGGTGTTTGTTTAGATCTTTGACGCTCATGCTATGAAGTGCTCCCTTGCGGTTTGTATGCGGATTATAAAAAGTAGAGGATTATACCGAGATTTTATTAAATATAGTTTCTTTTTCATCTTGTAAATCTCGAAAAACTTTGTTTTTCATAACTTTAGGGGGTTGTAGGGACTTATGTCCCTGCCACCAAAATGGATGCACCCTATAGGGCACGAGAACCTCTACGAGGTATTCGTTTTGGTGTATAATCTAAAAATAAATGGAACACTCTTTGCTTTAGTAGTCATATATTCTTCTGAAGGTGTGCTGATGCAAACAGGATATTATGCGGCTACTGGCGGTATGGTTGCGCAATTCAACCGTCTGGATACGATCGCATCCAATTTGGCAAATGCCAATACTGTAGGGTTTAAAAAAGATCAACTCATTACGGGTGATTTTGCACGGATTTACAAAGAAGCACGTGATGTATTGCCTCTGGAAAACAATACCATTGAAGGTGCTCAGTATCTCAATCGTTCATTGAGCCGTGTTCCACAAATTACTGATTCGTATACCGATTTTTCGTTAGGAAGTATGCAATCAACGGGTAATACATTGGACGTAGCACTGGGTAAAGAGGGACAGTTTTTTGCCGTAAAAACTCCTCAGGGTATTCGCCTCACACGTAATGGTATTTTTACTCTGGATAACGAGGGGAAACTTTTGAACAAACAAGGTCATGAGGTCCTAGGGGATGATTATTTCAAATCCAAAACAGGTATTAAACTCAATCCTCAAGACTCTATTATAAATATCGATAAAAATGGAATCATTAGCACCAATGTTGCCGATACTACCCAAATGATCGCAGGTAAAAAACTCATGATTATTGAGCCTCAAAATTTGCGACTTCTAACCAAAGAGGGAGATAATCTCTATGTCCCTGATGCACAGGAATCTTTTATCCCAGTAGCACAAAGTGGAAGCGTGATGCAAGGTTTTGTGGAAAAAAGCAATGTTAATGCTGTCAACGAAATGATAGCGCTTGTGGAATCCAATCGACTTGTGGGGATGTATCAAAAAGCGATGGATGCTCAGATGAACGATCTCAACCGTGATGCGATCGAAAAAATCGCTGTAACTCGACGATAATAAATAACCTAAGGATAATGCCATGATGCAATCACTCTATACCAGCTCCACAGGGATGCTGGCGATGCAAACACAAATCGACACAACGGCCAATAATATTGCCAACGTTAATACCATGGGATACAAAAAATCTCGTGCCGAGTTTGCTGATTTGATGTACAAAGTGATGACCTATGCTGGGACATCGACTAGTGATACGACTAAATCTCCTACAGGTATTGAAGTAGGTCTAGGGGTTCGTCCAACAGCGATCAATAAAATTTTTAGCGAAGGAAGTCTCAAACAAACTGAGAACCCTTTGGACTTAGCAATTACCGGTAAAGGGTTTTTAAAACTCCAACTCCCCAATGGAACCGAAGTGTACACACGCAATGGAGCACTCAAAGTAGATGAAAATGGTACGTTGGTCAACTCAGATGGCTTTACGGTCATTCCTGAGATCGTTATCCCTGATGATGCTATTGATATTAGTATTGGTCTTGATGGTATTGTAAGTGTTACGCAAGCGGGTCAAGCACAAGCAACACAGGTAGGACAGCTCTCACTGACTAACTTTATCAATCCAGCAGGTCTACATGCGATGGGGGATAATCTATTTTTAGAAACTGACAGTTCAGGACAACCTGTTGAGGGAACTCCGGGAGAAAACGGTTTGGGATCTATTCGTCAAGGATTTGTAGAGCTATCTAATGTACAGCTTGTCGTAGAGCTTACGGATTTGATCACAGGTCAACGTGCCTATGATGCGAACTCAAAAGTTATCACCACCAGTGATGAGATGCTGGCAACGACCAACGGTCTGAAACGATAGGGTTATTAATGTAACACACTAAAGCGAACTCGTCCGTTTTAGTGGCAGGGACAAATCTGTCCCTACAACCTCCCAAAGCTACGAAAAACAAGTTTTTCGAGATTTACAAGATGTCAAACATATTCTCTTTTATTGTAGTTTTTCTAAAATCTCTTTTTCAACAACATCAATTTTTTGTGTCCCATCAATACGAACATATTTTAGGCTAGAATTATTAACTGCTTCTTGAGTGTAATAGCCAATCAGAGGTTGTGTTTGTGCGTGATAAACATCCAAACGATCTTTGACAATTTCTTCTTTATCATCATCACGTTGCACCAAATCTTCACCGCTTATATCATCTTTTCCCTCTATTTTTGGAGGATTGTACACGACATGATAGGTACGACCTGATGCCAAATGTGCACGTCGTCCTGACATACGGTTGATGATTTCACTATCAGGGACATCGATTTCGATAACTGCATCAATAGCAACACCAGCATTTTTGAGTGCATCTGCTTGAGGTACGGTACGTGGAAAACCATCCAACAAGAAACCATTTTTACAGTCTTCTTGCGCAATGCGTTCTTGTACTAAACCGATGATAATCTCATCAGTAACCAGTTTGCCCGCATCCATAAATGATTTAGCAAGTGTTCCCATAGCACTACCCGCTTTAATAGCAGCACGAAGCATATCACCTGTAGAGATTTGAGGGATATCATAGGTTTTGGTGAGAAATTGCGCTTGTGTACCTTTGCCAGCACCGGGAGCACCGAGTAAAATAATTTTCATAAGTTTAATCCTAGTATTAGATTTTTGTTTTGATAAACTGTTCCATATCGTTTACGATTTCTTCGATAGAGCGTTCACCGTCAATTTTTTTCAAGAGATTAGTAGTCTCATAAAAACGCTGTATCTCACGAAGTGGTGTTGTATAAACCGTCATACGATTATTAAACACTTCTTCTTTGTCATCATCCCCACGAGCACGTCCAAGCACTCTATCACGGGCGACTTGTTCACTTACAACGACTTCGATGACAGATACCAATTTAATAGTCTCATCTTGAGTTAAATAGGAGTCAAGCTCATTCATCTGCTCCATGCTACGAGGATAGCCATCAAAGAGAATGATATCATTGGGGGCATTTTTGATAGCACGGGTAATCGTACTAATCGCTATATCTATGGGAACGATCAATCCACGGCTTATAAAGCTGTTGATTTGAATCCCAAGCTCACTACCGCTGGCAACTTCATCTCGCAACAAATCACCCGTCGAATAGTGCACCATAGTGCTAGGGTTGTTTTGCGCGATGATTTGTGCATCCGTCGTTTTGCCCGATCCTGGCGCACCAATAATCAAGAAAAGCTTTTTCATAATTATTTAGCACTCTCTCGAAGTCGAATGTGCAAGTCACGCAATTGCTGTAAATCCACGGGGCTTGGTGCTTTGGTCATGATACACGATGCTTTTTGGGTTTTTGGAAACGCTATAACATCACGGATGCTTTCTTTTTTGGACAACAACATCATAAATCGGTCAAATCCGATCGCAAATCCACCGTGAGGAGGTGCTCCAAACTTGAGAGCATCGAGTAAAAAGCCAAATTTCTCTTGAGCCTCTTCTTCTTCGATTCCCAAAAGTCTAAAAATTTGTTCTTGCAATGCTTGTTTGTGGATACGAATCGACCCGCCACCCAGTTCTGTACCGTTGAGAACGATATCATAGGCGATAGATTCAATGTCTTCGAGATTCTCATGATTGAGATCCAATGGCATCGTAAAGGGGTGATGAAGAGCTTTGACACGACCTTCTTCGATTTCAAACATCGGGAAATCAACAACCCACACAAATTCAAAACGGTCTTTATCGATAAGATTCATCTTTTCATGCTCAGCGATGAAAATACGGAAACGTCCCATATAATCCCACACGGTTTTCTTATCACCTGCACCGAAAAATACAACGTCACCAACATCCAATTGTGTTCGCTCAACGAGAAGTTGTAGATCTTCAGGCGAGAAGAATTTTTCCAACGGTCCTTTGAGACCATCCTCTTTCATCTGAAAATACCCCAATCCTTTGGCGCCGAATTTACGCACATACTCTTCAAAGCTTTTCATCTCACGCTTGGAGAAAACCAAATCAGCCCCAGGGACACGAAGTGCTTTGATACGATTCATGCTAGGATTAGCAGCAATTGCGGTAAAGATTTCGTTATCACAACGCTCAAATATATCAATCACATCAACCATTTTTAGGTCATAACGCAAATCAGGCTTGTCACAACCATACCATTCCATAGCATCACGGTATTTGATACGGTTAAACGGTGCCGTTACAGTATGACCAGCACTGGCAAACATAGCACCAATCAGTTCTTCAGCCACACCAATAACATCTTCTTGGTTACAAAATGACATTTCGACGTCTATTTGGGTAAATTCAGGTTGACGATCCGCACGAAGATCTTCGTCACGGAAACATTTAGCGATTTGGAAATAACGGTCAAATCCACCCACCATCAGCAACTGTTTAAATAGCTGTGGAGACTGGGGGAGGGCGTAAAATTCTCCATCATGTACACGACTGGGAACGAGATAATCACGTGCTCCCTCAGGGGTTGATTTCGTTAAAATAGGAGTTTCAACTTCTAAAAACCCTAAGCTGTCCAAAATATTTCGAGCAGCAATAGCCGCTTTGGACCGGAGTTTAAAGGTATTGTACATCGCAGGATTACGCAAATCCAAATAACGATATTTCAAACGTATTTCTTCGCCTACATTGTTATCACCAATAACAAAAGGGACAGTTTCGGCACGATTTTCGATGATGAGCTCACTGATAACCACTTCGATTTCACCCGTAGCCAGACGTGGATTGACCAACCCCTCACCACGAGCACGGATAGTTCCGTGAGCAATAAGAACAAACTCATCACGCACTTCACTGGCGAGCTTATGGGCTTTTGCATTGTCAGCTGGATCACATACGAGCTGAATCAAACCACTTTTATCTCGCAAATCGATAAAGATAATTCCACCATGGTCACGACTGCTGTTTGCCCAGCCACACAAGACGACTTTGTCGCCAACGTTTTTTAGAGTTAAATCGGTACAAAAATGACTTCTCAAATCAAAGTCCTTATAATATTTTTCGCAATTATACCGCTACTAATCTTTTGGTTTGGTAAGTTATGAGTGTCGAGAACTTCTATTTGGACTATAGCGTAGCACAACGAAAATTTGAAGATGCAACGGTCATAGTGGATGAGGGTGGGAATCATAGTTATAAGAATATTGAGAGCAAGTTTGAACTTATCGAGAGTTTTGCCCACAGGTCAAGTTTTTTATAGAGTCTAAAGGGTATCATTTGATATCCAAACTCTTTTAAAGTGATATGAATGACACGAATAGCTCCAAAGTCTCCAAGCGCACATACGGCCTCAATCATCGTTACTCAATTGCAATCCCATTTTGTAGAGGCACTCAATGACCTCTCACGTACCCTAGGATCGGACAAACCGTTTAGTCCAGTAGAGTGGTTTCGTGATGAAGGGGCGCACGGAGGAGGAGTTCGATATGAATCATCAGATGAGCAATTGTTCAATCGAGGATCAGTCAATTATTCACAAGTACATTATGATGATGACGCCAGTAAAAAACTCTCTTCGGCAACGGCCATATCAACCATTATTCACCCGCAAAATCCTCTGGTACCCTCGATGCATATGCATATTAGCTGGACACAGATGCGTGATGGAGGTGACTACTGGAGAATCATGGCAGATTTGAACCCCAGCAATCCGGATAATGCAGATACATCACGGTTTGAACAGACACTTCAAGAAGCTGGAGGAGATTATTATGGAAAGGGAAGCGCTCAAGGGGATCGTTATTTTCATATTCCAGCACTAGAACGTCACAGAGGTGTTTCCCATTTTTATCTTGAAAATTTTAACACAGGTGATGAGGCTGGTGATCAAGAGTTTGCTTCTAGCTTTGGGAAAAAAGTGATTGATACCTATATAAGTATCATTTCCAATGCAATACAAAAGCGTTCTAATTATGATGATACTGCACTCATGAATCAGTTGAACTACCATACTCTCTATTTATTTCAGGTGTTAACACTCGATCGTGGTACTACATCGGGATTACTGATACACGATCAAAATGATGTCGGGATCATGGGGTCATTGCCTGCTCATGTGAGTCGAAAGCTTTTACAATCATGGAGCGGAAAATTAAATGGTGTGCAAAATAATCTTTTACAATCTATAATTGATTCTTTAGGGCAAGAGGACAGGACCCTTGTAGATGAACGTATAAAAACTATCTTAGCAAATGTGGTCCGTCAACATTACAAGCAATACCCTGAAGCTATTTCTCTGCAAGCCAGTGGCGACCATATCCCATCAACGGTAAACAATCATCGCTAGCCATACGCATGCTATTTTTTCATCTTAAGATTCTTGTGTATTAAAAATATTACAGTCTAATTGTGAAGAAAAATTGTATTATTCACGATAATACTTACAATAGACTTGGAGCCATCATGAGCGAAGCAGAAAAATTAACCATCTATCTTGAAAAACTAAAAGCTCTATCTCTTGAAAATCTCCAAGAGGATAATACAACTGCCATACATGCACTCAAAAAAGCGCTCAGTTATATTGAGGGTGAAATGATTGGATATTAAATACGAGTCAAGCATGAATAGCAATTATGATCAAAAAGTATTAGTCAACACCAGAGAATTAGAGTGGGAACTGACACAAGTAACAGGTGTTTTCAAAAAACTTCTTTCATCCAAAGATGATATTCAGACGGCCCTGATGAAGCTAGAAACAAATACCGTATTATCCCAAGCGTCCAAAACAAACAGTGTAGAGATTTTTGTCCTCGATGGGACATACATCAATGAATTTGGAGAGTTTACGCAAGGCACTTATCTGCGACTACCCAAGGAAAATGAATCCCATGTCAAATCAATCGGCGGATGCATTATCTTTCGTAAAATCAACCATTTTAACGATGACCAAACCATGATTGTACATACATCTTCTGCACAGTGGCTACCTGGTCAGGGAAATCTGGAAGTCCTCCCTTTACATCAACAAACCGCACTGGTCAAATGGCCCAAAAATGAAAAGTTTGCTCCCCATAAGCACTGGGGCGGTGAAGAAATTTTAGTGTTAAAAGGAATTTTCATGGATGAACATGGAAAATATCCACAAGGAAGTTGGATTCGAAGTCCCCATTTGAGTGTCCACTTTCCCTATGTTGAGGAAGAAACAATTATTTTTGTAAAAACGGGGCATCTTTAGAAAATTAGTATTTCCTATGCATGAAGGAAATTTGAACCGATGGATGCACTGGGTGAGTTTTTAGATTTTTAATAGAAAATAAACTTTAAAGGGGACAGGTTACTTTATCCAATATTTTCTTCAATAATTTAGTTTACATATACGCTGTTGAACATATAATGCGATTTGATATTCTTCATCTGTTGGAATTACAAGTAGTGCTATTGCACTGGATTGAGCTTGTATTTGAGGCATACTGGTACGGTTTTTCTCATCATCTAGCTTGATGCCTAAATGCTCCAGCTCATCACACATCATTGTTCGTATCAGAGCTGAGTGTTCTCCGATTCCTCCTGTAAAAATAATGGCATCAATACTTGGCAATACTGCCATATAGGCACCTAGCTGTTTTTTGAGAGTATACGTGAACATATCAATCGCCAAAGAGGCGTTTGTGTCACCTTTTTCTTTTGCATCAATTATAAGACGTAAATCACTAGTTCCAGTAATAGCCAGCAAGCCACTTTTTTTAGTCAAAAGAACATCTATTTCTTCAATGGTCATCTTTTTTTTATGCATCAAATACACGATAACAGCAGGATCAATGCTACCGCTTCGTGTTCCCATTATCAGCCCTTCCAGCGGAGTCATTCCCATGGAAGTATCGATGCTTTTACCCTGCTTGATTGCGCAAGCACTTACACCATTGCCAATATGAAAACTAATGAGATTGAGAGACGCAAGAGGTTTTTGAAGCATTAGTGATGCCTGAGAACTTACATAATAGTGCGAAGTACCGTGAAACCCGTAGCGTCGAATATGATAGGATTCATACAGATCATGGGGCAGGGCATAACGATAGGCATGTTCAGGGATAGTTTGGTGAAATGCCGTGTCAAATATTGCAAAATTAGGGACATTGGGAGCAATAGCACGTGCAGCTAGAATACCTTCGATATTGGCAGGATTATGCAGGGGTGCCAATGGAATAAGAGCTTCAATCTCACGCAATACCTCGTCATCAATCAAGACAGGGTCGCAAAATCTCTCCCCTCCATGGACAACACGATGACCAATGGCATCGATTTTAGTAATGTCAATGCCATGTTGCTCAAGCTGTTTAGCCATTATGTCAAAGCCCTCGTGATGTGAAGCAAGCTCTTCTATAAGCCCATGGTCAATGACTTTGAGTGTTTTAGAATCATAAATGCTGTATTTAATAGAGGAGCTACCGGCATTGATCACCAAAATACTCATTAAATTTCACTTTGAGCTTGAATGGCGGTGATAAGGACCGTATTAACAATATCAGCAATTTCACATCCACGGCTGAGATCGTTGATGGGTTTATTTAGCCCTTGCAAAATCGGACCAATAGCAATAGCACCCGCTGAACGCTGAACTGCTTTGTAAGTATTATTTCCCGTATTCAAATCAGGGAAAATAAATACAGTTGCCTGTCCTGCAACACTTGATTTTGGGAGTTTTATGTGTGCAACGCCTGGGTCTATAGCGGCGTCATATTGAATTGGTCCCTCAATAAGGATGTGGGGATAGCGTTCTTTTACGATTGCTGTTGCTTCTCGCACTTTATCCACGTGATCCCCATGTCCTGAACTGCCTGTAGAGTAAGACAACATGGCGATACGTGGTTCAATACCAAAAGTTTTAGCACTTAGCGCAGAAGCAATCGCGATCTCTGCCAGTTGCGAAGCAGTTGGGTCTTGATTGATCGCACAATCGGCATAAACGAGTACTTCAGTCTCCATACACATGAAAAAAAGACTCGATACTAATGATACTTCAGGAGCAGTTTTAATAATCTGCAATGCGGGTAAAACAGTATCTTGTGTTGTATGAAGTGCACCCGAAACCATCCCATCTGCATCACCGTTTTGTACCATCATTGTGGCAAAATAAGTACCATGAGTCATAGCTTCACGAGCAATATTTTTCGTAAGCCCTTTGTGGCGACGCATGGTATAAAAATCGTCCGCATACTGCTGCATTAATGGTGAAGTGGCTGAATCAATAATGGTAGCATTAGATATATCAAGCCCCAGTGTATTAGCATGATGCAAAATGCTCTCCCGCTCTCCCAATAAAATAAGTTCGACCGCATCACGTCGTAACAAAATCTCAGCAGCTCGCAAAATACGCTCATCATTACTCTCGGGCAGAACAATCCGCTTACGCACTTCTCTAGCACGCTGATACAATGTATATTCAAACATAGCAGGAGTGATAATGTCACTACGTGCAGTGCGTAGACGTTCTTGAAGAACTTCAATATCAATTGCCTTCATAAATTCTCCCATTGCAAGGGCAATCTTACGACTTTGTTGCGGGTGAAGGGAAGCGGAAATATCATCTATTAGGACGGCACTTTTATAGGTATCACTTTCAACCGTAAAGATAGGGATACTTAAAAAATCAATCCCGCTAATAAGCTTTAAAAAGTTTTCAGGTGGAACAAACCCTCCAGTGAGGAGAATCCCGGCAATAGATGGAAAGTCTTTGGAATAATTAGCATACAGCACCGTCAATATAATATCTAATCGATCGCCAGGCACTATAATAAAATCACTATCCTCTAACCGTTCCAATAAATGTTCAATATTCATTGCCGCAATTTTCGCCCTACGGATAATTCGGTCCAAATCTTTTTTATTACCAAAAAGCTGCTGACATTGCAGTGCATGCTTCACCTCACCAACACTTACGAGATCCAATTCCTCAATCTCTGCCATGAAAAATGTGGGAACATTAGTTTTACAATGCTTTTCACTAAGACATTGATGGTTATTTTCATCCAAACGATTGACAAAAATAGCGATATGTTCTACGTGTTCATGAATAAGTGATGAGCGTTCGAGATCAATTTCATGGATGAGTTGTTCATAGTTTTTGTGTTTTCCATTAATAAGACTAATATAGGGTGCTTGCAGATTTTTAGCAATGATATGATTGAAATTATACGAGAGTGTATTGGAAAACGATGCATAATCCAGCCCTTGGATCAAGACAAAATCATACCGTTCCTCCAATGCATGGTATTGCTCCAATAATCGTTCAATTACCTCAGACTCTTTCCCCTGCGAGAGAAGAGCCTCAACTTCATCCAATCCAAATCCGTATGAATCTTTTAAATCTTGATCTAGACTGAAATGTTTGAGCATAAAATCAATATCATTATCGACACTGGAAATATCTTTGACAATAGGTCGAAAAAATGCCAATTTATGAACACGACTTTTGAGTAGTTCCATAATCCCCATGGAGATAATCAATGCACCTGCAGTTGGTTCTAGCGAAGCGATATAAAGATTTTTCATACTCACATTAACCCTTTTGATTGCAATAAAAGTATTTTATCACTATTGAACAGAATATGAGTTGTTATGCTCAATAATATAAAACTTGGCAATTTGCAATATTTTTTTGCAACTGCCAAAAGACAAGTTATAATTAGAGACCTTTTAAACAGATGAGACAAAATTGAAATTAAATAATATTAAAACTGTTGGGATTATACTGCGCCCCTCAACGCCTGAGCTCAAAGAGATGTTTTTAGAAGCAAAACACTTGTTTGAATCTAACGGTATTGATGTGCTAATCGACCATGTGAGTGGTGGAATGATTGGGATTATGGGGCAACCTTTTGAGATCATGTGCCAAAAATCGGATTTTTTAGTGACCATTGGAGGGGATGGGACGCTGATTTCGGCTGTGCGACGTAGTTACGAATTCCAACTCCCCGTTTTAGGTATTCATGCAGGGAAGTTGGGTTTTTTGGCGGACTTGGATTTTGTAGATTTGGAAAATTTCATCCAAAAACTCTTGATCGGGGATTACAATGTTGATGAACGTGCGATGCTTCAAGCAACGATTACGACCAAAAACAGTGTGAGCCATATCGTCGCCTTTAATGATATTGTTTTGACACGTCCCTCTATCGCCAAGATGATACGATTGGAAACATCACTCGATGGTAAACCTTTTAATACCTATTATGGCGATGGTGTTGTTCTCTCAACACCTACAGGTTCCACGGCATATAATCTCTCAGCAGGAGGACCTGTGCTCTTGCCACACAGTAATGTCTTTGCACTGACACCAATTTGTCCGCATTCGCTTACCCAACGCCCTGCAGTTCTTCCTGGGCATTTTGAGATAGAAATGAAGACATTAGATGCTAGTGCATTAGTCATCGTAGATGGTCAAGATATGATTGAGATTTGTGATACCGATACCGTTCATATCAAGCTTGCGAGTAAAAATGCGCGGCTTATTCATCGCACCGAGTTTAACTATTTTGAAGTACTCAAAGAAAAACTAGGGTGGGGAAAATGATAGACTCTTTTTATCTTAAAGATTTTTTGAGTTTCAAAGAGGCACAACTCGAGTTTAAATCAGGATTAGTGGTTTTCACAGGTCCAAGCGGTAGCGGAAAATCAATTTTGATGCGTTCGCTGTTAGCATCACTGGGGCTAGACAGTGTTGATGCTGCGATAGCAGAGTCTTCAGTACAATGGGACATTGATGAGGAAAAATATGGGATTACTAATGAAGATAGTAATGTTTTTCGTCATATCAAAAAAGAAAAAACCTCCTATTTTATCAATAATCAGCGCACCTCAAAATCCTCTATGGAGCTTATTAGTTCACAGTATTTACGTCATTTAAGTCTCAAAGATTATAGCGATTTTGAACCTAATGCATTGATTTCATTGATAGATGAACGCATAGCTAGCCACGATAGTGAATATTTGAGTGTTGTGAACCACTACAGTGAGATATTTTTACAGCATAAAAAACAGTCTGATGAATTGGCAAAACTAGAAGAATCTGAAAAAAAACTCTCCGATCTAAAAGAGTTTGCTCAGTTTGAAATAGCCAAAATTGACGCTATTAAGCCCATTGTTGGAGAAGATGAAGAACTCAATTCTATCAAAAAACAGCTCTCTAAAAAAGAGAAGATTCAAGAAGCTATCGCTAAAGCGCAAGGGATATTTGCCTATGAACATCATGTTAGTAATGCTCTTGCATTATTGGATACCCCCAGTGATTTTATCGATGATGCGCTCAATGAGCTTCGCAGTCTCTTTGAAAATTCTATCGAGAAACTAGAACTACTAGAAGAGACATCAATAGAAGCCGTTTTAGATCGTTTGGAACAAATATCAGAGCTAAAACGTCGCTATGGAGGGATTGCAGAAGCGTTAGAATATCGTAATCAAAAAGCTGTTGAGCTTGAATCTTATCAAAATATTGAACACTCAAAGGGAACCTTGGAAAAAGAGATTGCCATGTTTAACAAAGAATTGGATTCAATAGCTTCAATAATTTCGTCCAAACGACACAGAGAAATAATTGTTCTACAAACAAGACTAAATCATTATCTTTCATTGCTCTATTTACGTCCGTGTGTTTTAGAGATTCACAAGTTTGAGCGTACGTTTTTGGGTATCGACAAAATTGTGTTAGGTCTTGAGGGTACAAAATTGGACAAATTAAGCTCAGGCGAGTTCAATCGTCTGCGTTTAGCGCTGTTGGCACTCAAAGTAGAGACGATGAGCAATAATGGAGGCGTTTTGA
>CAMBHX010000009.1 GCA_945867285.1 Sulfuricurvum sp. IAE1 | reverse complement strand
AATGAGGTGAGGGCAGTTGAGCATGGCAAATGTATCAAGACGTTTACAGGTTCCCTAATGCCAAGTGGCGCCGACACACTCATCCCTATTGAAAATGTAATTGTGAATGATGGAATTATTCATATTAATCAAACTGTTAGATGTGGTTTTGCGGTTCGTCCTATTGGCGAAAGTTATCGTAAAGACGAGGTTCTAATAGCCCGAGGGACAAAGCTCGAATTTGCTCAAATTGGCGTCATGGCGGGATTAAACACCGTGATGGTCGATGTGGTACAAAAGCCTCGTGTGGCTATTGTCGCAACAGGAGCCGAGCTTTTGGATATTGGAGAGGTGCAACGCCATGCAGGACAAATTCGTAGTTCCAATAGTTATACTCTCGAAGCACTGGTGACACAGCTTGGAGGTGAATCGATACAAATGGGTATTGTAGGGGATGTTAGAGATGCCATTATGGAGCGTTTCGAGCAAGCGCTGAGAACTGCTGATATTGTAGTAAGCACGGGCGGTGTGAGTGTAGGTGATTATGATTTTGTCAAAGACATAGTCCCTTCACTTGGAGCTAAAGTAATTTTTCAAGGTGTCAATATCAAACCAGGGCAACACGTGATGGTGGCGCAACGGGCAGATAAATTTATTGTCTCCTTGCCGGGATTTGCATATTCGTCCACAGTAACATTTATCCTCTATGTGGCACCTCTTATGGCTCGGATGATGGGGATGAACAATCCTTATGAGCCCCTTGAGGCCACTCTCAAAACACCGTTTAAAAAGCATTCCAAAAAATCTGAATTTACGGCATGTAATCTTAGTTTTGACGAAGGGCGCTATTGGGTGGATTTTGAGGGAAAAAAGACAGGTAGCTCTGCAATACTCACCAATCTCCTAGGAGATTGCGCACTTATGCTGTGCGATGAAGAAGATGGAGACTTGGAAGCAGGGACGCAAGTGAGGGTAATAAAGATTTAGATTACTGTTCGCCCTGAGTTTGTCGAGGGTTCATGGTTCGACAAGCCCACTGAGAATAGAGATTATTTAACAATCTTCGCTTTAATCGTCTCTTCGTCCATCATCTCTTTTTGATATTTGACTACTGCTAGATTTTCAGTTTCGTTGATGTACCACTCAGCAATATGCTCGTGTTCGAGAGAATTTAGTTTCTCTTGGTCTACTGTCTCCAAAGGGAGATAGAGATGTGAAAAACGGATAGGATTAGAGAGCTTCATCGTCCACAATAGCCATAGTGTTGACACGATTACAAGCCCAATTGATAAAATCTCCTTGGTAGAGTATTGCAACGCCAATCCTGCAACTATCCCACCAATAAACGTCATAAGATAGGCAAAACCATTAGCCATTCCCAGAGCTGCCCCTTTTTGATGAACCTTAGCGAATTTACTGATCATTGATTGCACCAGTGGTTCCATCATGTTAAATGCTATAAAGAAGCTTACAACTCCAGCAACAAATTGCCAGCCTTGTGTTGCAAAGCCCATAAGAGCAAATGCGACGATAAAGAGTGTGATAGAAATTAAAAAGATCTGTTTTGGCTTATTGTGTTTTTCACCAAAAACTGCTGCAGGCCCCATGGCAAGTAGGCCAGCTACTAATGCAGGAAGATAAACCTTCCACAAATCAGCAGTTGTCCATTCGAAACCAGTAATGGTATCAGTCCCTACAAGCAGTACGGGGATAAGAACAAAAGCGACGGTCATTAGCCCTTTTTGCATTCCATTTATAATCACCATATTCAGCAAGTTAGTATCTTTGAGAATATCACGTGTCGTAGTGGTGGAGTGATAAATATGTCGGATACGAGGAGGCGTTGGGACCTTAGTAAACAAAATAATCATTGAAGCAAGTGCTAATACTGCTGTAATCCAAAACAAGGACGCTAATCCGAAAGTTGCTGCAATGACAGGCCCTAGACCCATGGCTGCTGCAAAACTAATAGCAATTGATCCTCCCATTAGAGCCATTGCTTTTCCGCGCTGTTCTTCGTTGACTAGATCACTAATCATGGCGGGTATTACCGCACCAATTGCTCCCGTTCCTTGCAAGAATCGACCAAACATGAGCATATAGATATCATTGCTTGTAGCACAGATGATAGAACCGACGAGAAAAATCACCAAACCCACTAAAATAGTAGGTTTACGACCGATTCTGTCACTCATAATTCCAAAAGGAAGTTGGAAAATAGCCTGGGTGAGAGCATACCCACCGACAGTAATTCCAATTAGCAAGGGTGTGGCACCTTGGAGTGTGAGTCCATAGACTGAAAGAACAGGGAGAACCAAAAAGAGACCAAAAAAGCGAAGGGATAGAATCGCCGAAAGGGGAAGAACTGTTTTAAACACGTTAAGACCTTGAATACGATAAAATTTCCGTCATTATAATTAAACTCTCTTAGGATATCTCATGAAAATAGTTCTAGCTACGTCCAATAAAGGAAAGGTAAAAGAAATTTTAGAACTTTTGGGAAATGATAGTGTGATTCCCTATACAGATCTTTTAGATGAGTTTGAGATTGTTGAAGATGGAAATACCTTCCAAGAAAATGCTTTGATCAAAGCGCGTGCAGTCTACAACGTCCTCAACGATGAAAGTGCCATTGTGATTGCCGATGATAGTGGAATTAGTGTTGATGTGCTTGGAGGTGCTCCAGGGATCTATAGCGCTCGTTACGGTGGCCAAAACGCAAGTGCTCAAGACAATTTAGTGACCTTAATGAATGCAATCAAAGCGTGTGCCGTTGGTTCGTCAAAAGCGCATTACACCGCTGCTATTGCCATAGTCTCTCGTGAAGGTGAGCGCTGTGTGCATGGATGGATGTACGGAAAAGCATTAACAGTCCCTAAGGGTCAAAATGGATTTGGATACGATCCTATGTTTATCCCGGATGGGTTTACCCAAACGCTTGGAGAATTACCAAACGAGGTAAAAAAAGGGCTTTCACATCGTTCAAAAGCAC
Organism: Sulfuricurvum sp. IAE1; assembly: GCA_945867285.1. GTDB lineage: Bacteria > Campylobacterota > Campylobacteria > Campylobacterales > Sulfurimonadaceae > Sulfuricurvum. The sequence goes on along the minus strand of CAMBHX010000009.1, from coordinate 21,118 downwards.
TGAATTTGGCGAAGATTTTGATTGATCAGATTAAGGAACAGCGTATTTACGCTGGAAGTGCAGCTACAAAATAAAAGAATATTAACCCCACTGCTATGCGGTAAATCGCAAACGGAGTAAAGGTATGACGGCTGACAAAGGCGACGAAAAGTTTGACCGTTGCAAGGGCAAATACGAATGCGGTTATAAATGCTACCGTGAGCATAAAATAATCATCCACAACCATTTCATTACGGTGCTTGATAAGATCATATGCCGTAGCGATGATCATAGTAGGTATTGCAAGGAGAAATGAAAATTCTGCTGCACTTTTACGGCTAAGCCCCATAATCAATCCTCCGATGAGAGTGGCACCTGAACGACTGGTTCCTGGGATCATCGAGAGGCTTTGAAAAATACCTATCGTAAAGGCTTCTTTGTAGGAGAGTTGCTTGATCTCTTTTCCTGCGTCAATGGGTTTGTCTCGACGAAGATATTCGAAAATGAGGAATAGAATCCCTCCCGCTATCAGCATGATGCTTACTGTCTCTACACCGAACAGGGCTTTGATTTGTTTGTAAAATAAAAATCCAAGTCCTCCAGCAGGTAAGAAAGCAATCCCGATTTTCAACCATAATGTTTTGTCTTGCAGTAGGCGTTTGGCATATAAAAAAAGGACTGCGAGGATACTTCCAAGTTGGATTGAGACTTCAAATGCTTTGTGGGAATTGGTTTGCTCTAGTCCTAAAAGCTGTGAGGCTAAAATGAGATGCCCTGTCGAAGAGATGGGGAGAAACTCAGTAACCCCCTCAAGGGCTCCTAACAGTAATGCGTCAAAAAGTGTCATAAAGCGCTCTTTTTTATTGTAATTGTACCATAGTGCGACCTTTTAAACCTCTCCTAACTTCCCTTTTGCTACAATTATGAGTTTTATGCAAAAAAACATTATGCTTAAACACCAGAAGGAACTCGTCTGCTTTGGTGGCAGGGACTAAAGTCCTAAAGCTACAAAAACAAAAGTTTGTGAGAATTTTAGAGGCATCTATGCGCCTTATTCACATCTATAATCAAAAGGATTTTGAACTATGCTATTATTTACCCCAGGCCCTACCCCTGTTCCCGAATCAGTTCGTGTTGCGATGGCAGGTGAGACACTTCATCATCGAACCCCTGAATTTGAAGCTATTTTTGAGCGAACACGAACATTATTATTCGAGCTTTTAGGGATGGATGAGGTGCTTATGCTTGCCTCTTCGGGCACGGGTGCCATGGAAAGTGCTGTGATCAATCTAGCACACTCAAAGCTACTATCAATTAATTCGGGAAAATTTGGTGAGCGTTTTGGGAAAATTGCCGTTGCGCACGGTATCGCTAATGTAGAGATTAAACATGAATGGGATACACCAGCTACGGTAGCTGAAGTTATGGAAGCGTTGAATGCAAATCCTGATGTGGATGCTATAGCAATTCAAATCTGTGAAAGTGCAGGCGGATTACGTCACAACGTTGAAGCCATTGCAGCGGCAGTTAAGGCGTATAACCCTGCTATCATGGTAATAGCGGATGGTATTACAGCGGTTGGAGTTGAAAAAATTAATGTGACTCATATCGACTGTTTGATTTCAGGGAGCCAAAAGGCACTTATGCTTCCTCCGGGATTGGCGATTATGGGATTGTCTAATGCAGCGATTAGCAAAATGGGATCAGGTAAGGGTTATTATTTCAACCTCGTGACAGAGATCAAAAATCAGCGTAAAAATACGACTGCGTGGACAGCGGCGACTACTTTGGTAATTGGGCTAGAATCTATACTAAATCGTATCAAAGATGAGGGCGGTTTAGATAATTTGTACGATATTACGGCTCGTCGTGCCCACGCAACACGTGAAGCTATGATTGCGCTTGGATTGCATATTTATCCCGAAACGCCAGCAGACTCGATGACGACTGTGGATGATGTCGATGCTAAGACGATTCGATCCTTGCTCAAAAAAGAGTTTGAGGTTAATGTTGCCGGTGGACAAGATCATATCAAAGAGTTGATTTTCCGTATTAATCATATGGGGCTTATATCCGCGTACGAGGCGGCATGGGCAGTTAATGCGGTAGAGCTTGCGTTGGCAAAAATGGGTCGTAGAGCCTATGATGGAACAGCGAATCGTGTTTTTAACACGGTTTATTTTGGGCTGTAATAAATGATTTTTGAACATGAAATCCCACAGGGGTCGAAGCTTTATTTTGCCAATACTGCACGATTAAAGCGTGACATTGAAAATAAGGCAGCACGCTTGCTAAGTGAAGCAGGATTTGAAGAGATCTTGACGCCACTGTTTTCGTATCATCAGCACCAGAGTGTCTGTGACGAACGTGAGCTTATCCGTCTTAGTGACAGCAAGAATCACTCGATGAGTTTACGTGCGGACTCTACTATTGATGTGGTGCGTATTTTGGAAAAACGACTTGGTGGTAATACTGAGCATAAAAAATGGTTTTATGTTCAGCCAGTTTACCGCTTCCCTGCCGAGGAACAGCATCAAATCGGTGTTGAGATTTTGGATGAATCGGATTTGTTTGCGGCCTTGGATCAAGCAACCGCTATTTTTCAAAATTTAGAACTGGCTCCGTTGTTACAAATTTCTAATATTAATATCCCCCGAATTTTGACCAAATTGTTGGATTTAGAGTTAGATGATTTTCACCATGTGAATATTGAAAAATTTTTATCTCTTAATATTGCTTGGCTAACCAAGCTTGTTCATCTTCAAGATGTTAGTGAAATTGGGTCACTTTTGTCAGAAGTCCCTGAGCAAATTCGGGACGAATTGAAAAAAATAGAAGCGTTGTGTACTGAGTTGGAATACCCAAATGTAGTGATTGCACCATTGTATTATGCCAAAATGCTCTATTATGACGAACTCTTTTTCCGTCTCATTGATGCTAACGAGACGTTTTCGATGGGTGGACGTTATAAAAATGATGAAACTGTATCGGTAGGCTTTGCGATTTACACCGACGTATTGATAGATAAACTAGACAAGGGATTATAAGTATGAAAGCAGATTTAATCGTAGGTATTCAGTGGGGCGATGAGGGAAAAGGTAAGATTGTTGATCTTTTGGCACAAAAATATGATTGTGTTGCTCGTTATCAGGGTGGTCATAATGCGGGTCATACTATCGTTGTCGATGGTAAAACACATGCTTTACATCTCATTCCATCAGGAATTTTGAACCCAAAAGCTACTAATATAATTGGTAATGGTGTTGTCGTTTCCCCTGCTGCACTTATCAAAGAGATGAAACAGTTTGACAATCTTCTTGGGCGTTTATTTGTCTCTGAGTCAGCTCATATGATCTTGACGTTTCATACTCTTATCGACCAAGCCAAAGAAAAGCTTCGTGGGGACAAAGCTATTGGTACAACAGGACGAGGTATAGGACCTGCTTATAGTGAGAAAATTGCACGTCAAGGGTTCCGTTTGGGAGAATTACGTGATGTTGATACTTTGACTGCTCGTGTCATGGAATATTTTGCTCAGAATAAAGCTATTTTTGAAGCGCTTGAGATAACTCTTCCTAGTCGTGAAGAGCTTAATGCTGAATTGAGTGAGTTTTCTCAAAAACTTGTCCCGTTCTTGACCAATACTACTCAAATGGCATGGAAGCTCATGGATGATGAGAAGAAAATACTCCTCGAAGGAGCTCAGGGGACATTGCTGGATATTGATCACGGAACCTATCCGTATGTAACGAGTTCTTCGACGATTTCAGCAGGTGCATGTACAGGATTGGGTGTAAATCCAAAAGATATTGGTAAAATTACCGGTATTGTCAAAGCTTATTGTACCCGTGTTGGTAATGGACCTTTCCCTACCGAAGAGCATGGAGATACGGGTGAACGTATCCGTAAAGCAGGACACGAGTTTGGTACTACTACGGGACGACCGCGTCGTTGTGGATGGTTTGATGCTGTAGCATGTCGCCACGCTAGTCGCATCAATGGCTGTGATGAACTTTCGATTATGAAGCTTGATGTTCTTGATGGTTTTGAAGAGATTTTAGTATGTGTGGCGTACGAGATAAATGGCGAACAAATCGACTACATGCCATTGGATTTGGACAATGTCAAACCTGTCTATAAAATATTTGAAGGCTGGGATAAAACAGAAGGAGTTCGTCATTTTGAAGACCTTCCGCAAACTGCACAAACGTATTTACGAGCACTTGAAGAGATGACACAAACAAAAATCGGGATAATTTCTACATCACCTGATCGAAATGATACTATTTTACTGTAAATTGTGAAATCTAAATACACCCCACTGGTCAAGCTCAAAAAAAAAGAGCTTGATAAATGTGAGCAAGAGGTTATTAAAGCCAATCGTGCATTTCAAGATGCGACTAATGCTTTAGAAGATTCTTATCTATTTCTTGCAACGCTTTCTCTTCCTTCTAGTGGCTCCATTGGTGAATTACTCCAGATACAATCAATTATAACTGCTCAGCATCAGACGATTGAGGAAAATACACAAGCTCTTGCAATGACTACAGCACATCAGCTACAAACGAAGAGACGGTTTAAAAAAGCGATGATAGAATATGAGAAGTTTAATTATTTGCAAACACAAGAGCTTAATGCCTATCAGGCTAAGATTAAAAAAGAAGAGGCTAAAATGCTGGACGAGATTGGGGTAATAACCTATAAAAGTGAGCCTGTATGAAATGGTTTTTTGTTTTTTTGATAGGAATATCCTCCGTTTTTGGTGCTCAAAGTAAATCTTATGAGTGTACCAAAGTTTTTGAGTCACGTAAAAATGAACTCTTGTTAGAGCTTGGAAAAATTGATGAGCAAAAGCAATCTCTCGACGCACTCAAACGTGCGACTGAGGATTTGCTCAAACGAAAAGAAGCAATGGTAGTAGGCAAAGGAACAGCAGTGGATCAAAAGCTTGCTGAAATAAAAACTCGTGAAGCATCGACGAAAAAAATGCTTGATGAGAACAAAAAAATACTTGACGAGATGAAACAACTTAAAGCTGATAAAGTCTCACAGACTTTTGCAAAAATGAAACCAGCCGCTGCTGCTGGGATACTTTCAGGTATGAAAATAACAGAAATTGCAGAGATTATGGGAACGCTTAATCCTAAGATTGTAGGACAGATTTTGGCAAAAATGGAGCCAAAAAAAGGGTCCGAAGTAACTACAGCTTTGCGAAGTTTACCCAGTGAAATGAAAAAATAAGTAGAAGAAAATATCGGGCTGCTTTTTGAATCCAAGCTATTTAGTCACTAAAACATTATTCTAAGCGATTGTGCAGTAGAATACCAAAAAAGTAGTATTAGGGAATATTTATGAAAGTTTCACTCTCTCACATCCCCCACATATCAAGTCGCATCGCTGTTGATCTCAATCGTAGTGGACTAGTTACCATGACACATGGATTGGATGCAACCGCCAAAGAAGCTGAGAAGATTTTGGTAAAAAATATCCAAAAAGAGCTGGCTCTTGAGGAAAAAGTAAAAGCTATTGTTAATGCTAATGAAGAGCAGATTGATTATTATTTGGCAGATGAACGACAGCTCTTTTTTATGATCAAAAAGAAGTTGGCACCTGATTTTGGTGTTATTTTGTCATATGAAGATCGTTATTCAGATATTGCTCACCAAATATTGGATCAACTGTATGAAGAAGATTTGATTCGTTATGAGACTTCCGAAAATCGTATTAAAAATATTATTTATGATGCAATGACACTTTTTATTGCGGATGCCAGTGAGATTGATAACGCCGTGTATGAAAAAATCAAAAGTTATAAACGCCGTATTATTCCAGGAACCGATGAATTTGAAATTATGTATGAAAAGTTTTACAAAGAAGAGCTTGCAAGTAGAGGAATGACATCATGAATAACGTCTGGATTTATCTTGAGAATGGTACCTTTTTAGAGGCAAAAAGTTTTGGAGCCTGCACAACAGCTGTTGGTGAAATTGTTTTTAATACCTCAATGAGCGGGTATCAAGAGATAATTTCAGATCCTTCGTACGCAGGACAGTTTGTAACGTTTACGATGCCAGAAATCGGAAATGTTGGAGTTAATGATGAGGACATGGAGAGTCTAGCAGCTCATTGCAAAGGTGTTTTTGTCCGTCAATATCAACCAAATCACTCATCTTTTAGAGCGAAAGAGGCATTGCATACCTTTTTGGAGAAGCATGGCGTTATGGGGATTTGTGACATTGACACTCGCTTTTTGACTAAAATGCTACGCAATGAGGGTGCCATGATGATGGTAGCTTCAACAGAGATTTGTGATAAAGACGAGCTCAAAAAAATCCTCGAGAATTCACCTCGTATTGAAGAAGTGAACTATATTGAAGAGGTAAGTACCAAAGTTGCTTACAAACACACCAGTGGTACCTATGACCCTTTTGCATTTCGCTATAATGATGCTCCAGAGGTAAAAGCACGTATCGTAGCTTTGGATTTTGGGATTAAGCGTAATATTCTTAATGAGCTGACACAAGCGGGATTTGAAGTAGAAGTTCTTCCTAATAGTGTCAGCGGTGATGAATTGATTGCTCGTTATGACAATAAAGAGATAGATGGAGTATTTTTATCCAATGGACCAGGTGATCCATTGGTGCTTAAGCGTGAACAAGAGGAGATCAAAAAACTCATAAAACGTAAAATTCCCTTGTTTGGTATTTGTCTAGGCCATCAATTGCTTAGCATTGCACATGGACATGATACCCATAAACTTAAATTCGGTCACCATGGTGGAAATCATCCAGTTAAAAATGTAAAAACTGGGATGGTTGAGATAACAGCTCAAAATCATAATTATAATGTTCCAGAATCTGTTCGAGATATTGCTGATGTGACTCATGTGAATCTTTTTGATAACACTATCGAAGGACTTCGTTACAAAAACTCCCCAACATTTTCAGTGCAGCACCATCCAGAATCCAGCCCAGGACCAAAAGAGAGTCGGTACATATTTGAAGAGTTTTTAACTCTTATCAAACAATAATACATCTGCAATAAATATTCTCCCTTGGAGAATTCTATCTATTTACAAAAACTTATATTTAAAAATCATAAAAACATAAGAATATTTTATAAAATTTTGATATTATTAGTTTTATAATTATCACAACAGTATTACATTAGTGTTAATTTTGTTCTTAAATTCTTCAAAGGCGTTTGATGAGAGATTTTATTTATTCAACTATGACAGACCATGCAACAGCTGTTATCTTCTTGCATGTATTAAGTGCTGTGATCTGGGTAGGTGGCATGGCTGCTTTATGGTTTTTTGCAAAGTTTTTAGGAAAGCATCCTAGTAATGAACAGCGCCTTGCAAGTCGTGCTGCCCTGTTTAAAAAGTTTTTTACTTTTTTAGCCCCTTTTGTTCTGCTGTTGTTTGTTACATCATTATTTATGGCGCTAGGTTATAAAGACAACGCAGTAGATGAGCTTGGTTTTTCTTTAGATCCTCACAATCTTGAGTTATACAAGTATATTAATATCAAAGGGGCTATTTGGATGATTATGACCATGAACATGATATTTATGGCATGGATCCTCAATCGAGCGAGTTGTAAATTGTGTCATGTAAAAAAAGCAACCGATTGCTTTTGGATGGTAACAACCTACTTGCTTCCCATTAACGTTATTTTAGGTGGAGTGGAAATATACATAGGTGTTTTTTTACGAAGCTCGTTTTAAATCATGCATGACATCATCACTTACTTGACGAAACGCCGTATCATTGCGGTGTTTGCGGTGATTGTGATAGCAGTTATTTCTATTGCTCTAAGTTGGAATTTTCACATTGGTCGTGTTACGTATTTTGATGGCAAGTACAATCTTGTTTTTACTTATTCTCTCATTGTGTACAAAATTATTGAGCTATTATTTCTCTCTTATTTTCTTTTTTATCGCCATAAGAGATATTTAAAAACAAATGAACCTTCCATTGAATTTTTAACAACGCTAAAAAAACATGTTAAGCTTTTACTTTTTTTAATTCCACAAGGAAATACTGTTTTTGGTGTCATTGCTTATAAGCTAGGTGGGGAAGTATTTTATTTTCTTATTTTTTCATTTATAGCATTATTAACACTTTTTATAATTAATCCAATTAGCTTAAAAGTTACATCGAAGGCATAGATATAAGATCCTTTTATTTTTTATGTCCATTTTAAGATTAGTTAAAACTATATATGGATATTATCAATTCTTATAGAGCTAAAGAGTGTTAAATTTGTGTTAATAAACGCAAATTTTCTGAATAAAAGGAGGACGAATTGTTGAAAAAAATGATATTGACGCTGCTGTCATTGGGTGTTTTACTGAGTGCTAGCGACATAGGTATCAAAGAAAAGCTTGGAGATACTGTTCCTCTTGATGCCGTATTTATCAATGAAGAGTTAAAACGAGTGACACTTAAAGAGCTTATGGACGGGAAACCAACTATTTTGACTTTGAATTACTATCGATGCGCTGGAATTTGTACACCACAGCTTAATGCTTTGGCAAAAACTCTAGGAAAGCTTGATTTGGCTGAAAATACGGATTACAAAGTCGTAACAATAGGTTTCGCTGAAAATGAAACACCTGAGCTTGCCCGTGCAAAGCGCAAGAACCAACTTGAATCTATTGGCAGGGCGTATGTTGCTGATGCATGGCATTTTGTCTTGGGAGAAAATAATAGCTCTGGAGTTATTGCGGATGCAGTTGGTTTTTCATTTGAAAAAACGATTTCTCCTGAAGGTAAAGTGGATTATATCCATGCAGCTTCGTTGATAGTTCTCTCTCCTGATGGAAAGATAGTTCGCTATTTGCCGGGAGTTAATCAAGCTCCTATTGATCTAAAGATGGCCTTGACTGAAGCAGCCGAGGGAAGAGTAGGTCCAACAATTCCAAAAGCAATGCTATTGTGTTTTGCTTATGATCCTCAGGCAAAGAAGTATGTCTTTATGTGGGAAAAAGTTGCGGGTGTTGTGATGTTGGCTATGGTATTTGGATTTTTCCTCTATCTAGTAAAGCTTGGACGAAAAGAAGATGATCGAGAGATTGTTGGATCTGATAATCAAAAAAAGGAGAGTTAAATGGGTAAAAGTTATTTCGACGAAACACACTGTGCGATTGGTCATCCAAAAAGTACATTTATGCAATGGATGTTGACTGTTGATCACAAGCGTATTGGTATTATGTATGCAGTGGTCATGTTCACATTCTTTTTTGTGGCGGTTGCTGCAGCGTTAACAATGAGATTTGAGTTGTTCTCCCCTGGACAACAGTATATCGAGGCACAAACGTTTAATCAGGCGTTTACACTCCATGGTGTTATTATGATTTTCATGTTCATTATCCCAGGGATTCCTGCGGTATTTGGAAATATTGTTATGCCATTGATGATTGGTGCTAAAGATGTCTCTTTTCCTCGCCTTAACTGGTTTACGTTTTGGCTCTATATTTTTGGATGTATTGTGGCGTTAACGTCATTGTTTAACTTCAATATCTCTGAGGGTGAAGTGCTCTTTAAGTTTGCCGATACAGGATGGACGTTTTATGCTCCGTATAGTTTAAATACAGATACAAATGTTATCACCACTCTTGTAGCTGGTTTCATTTTGGGTATGGCATCTATTTTGACAGGTCTTAACTTTTTGGTTACTATCCACCGTTTGCGTGCACCTGGGATGGAGTTTTTCAAAATGCCATTGTTTGTCTGGGGGATCTATGCGACTGCTTGGATTCAACTTCTTGCTACTCCTGTTGTTGGTATCACTCTTGTTCTCGCTATTTTGGAGAAATATTTTGGAATCGGTATTTTTGATCCGTCCAAAGGGGGAGACCCAGTATTGTTCCAACATCTATTTTGGATCTATTCTCATCCAGCAGTATATTTGATGATCCTTCCTGCATTTGGAATTATGTCCGAAATTATCCCTGCATTCTCACGTCGTGAGATTTTTGGATACCGAACGATTGCTTTGTCTTCAGCATCTATAGCAGGTATCGGGTATTTGGTGTGGGGACATCATCTTTATACCTCAGGGATGTCAGATACCGCAAAAGTGATCTTCTCCTTTTTGACCTTCTTTGTCGCTATTCCAACGGGTATTAAGTTTTATGACTGGATTGCAACAATGTACAAAGGTAAGATTATTCTTGCAACACCTATGTTGTGGGCACTTGGAACTATTATTACATTTGCGGTTGGTGGTCTAACTGGGGTAACAATTGCCATGGTTGGAGCGGATATTCACCTTCAAGATACCTATTATACAATTGCGCACTTTCACTATGCAATGCTAGGCGGGGTAGTATTTTTGCTTTTTGCAGGAATGCACTACTGGTTCCCATTGGTTTTTGGAAAAATGTATAATGAAACTCATGCAAAAATTGCGTTTGCACTGAATTTTATTGGTTTTAATGTCCTGTGGTTCCCAATGTTTATTGCAGGTTATATGGGTATGCCACGACGTTATTTTGACTATCTACCGGAATTCCAAATTTATCATCAGATATCGTTTATTGGAGCATTGATTTTTGTAACCGGTTTGATCTATATGTTTACTGTATTGATTCGTGCGACAAAAAATGGCAAACCTTGTGGGCCAAATCCATGGAATGCAACAACGCTAGAGTGGCATCTACCAAGTTCACCGCCTCCGTTGGAGAACCATACAAAAGTCCCTTATGTAGACTTTAGACCATACGAGTATCACCATGGTCAACCGGTAGTTAAGTTCGATGAAAATATGAGAAGGATTGATTAATGGCACACGATTCACATGATGCACACGATTCACATGTTTATGTACCTGAGATTGCAGTTGACCGTGAAGGTAAAGAACATGTAGTACAAGGATGGCAAGGCGACTATGAGGGTGGCAAGCTAGGCTTTTGGCTCTTTATGTTGACGGAAGTCATGATGTTTGGAGCCATGTTTTTGGCTCTTACTTATTACTATACACTTCATCAGCAAGATTTTTTGATAGCATCAGCTAGTCTTAATCGATGGCTAGGCGGTTTTAATACTGTCGTTTTGTTGTTCTCTGCTCTTACTATGGGGCTTGGATTGCTAAAAATGCGCCATGGAGACGTCAAGGGTGCAAAATTAATGATTTGGACTACGATTCTGCTGGCGCTGGTGTTTTTAGGCGTAAAAGCAGTTGAATGGACAGCAGAATACCATCATGGTATTTTCTTGGGACTTGATGCGTTGCAATCAGGTAATGAGCACTCCAAGCCATTTGGTCAAATTTTGTTCTTTGGAATGTATTTTACGATGACTGGATTGCATGGTTTTCATATTATTATTGGTATCGGCTTGATGTTGTGGTTGCTTAAGCGTATTAATGCGCAAAAAGTGACGCCAGACCATAATATCTTACATTTCAATATTGCTTTATACTGGGATTTGGTCCACCTTATTTGGGTATTCGTATTCCCATATTTTTATATGATTGGCGCAGGAGATATTGCCGGAGGAGTTGTTCATGGTCACTAGTTATTTAATTGAAAAAGTTGGGTATTACAAAGTCTTAATTGGACTCTTGCTTTTGACGGTAGTTACATTCTCTCTTCCTGAAGTGGTTGTCTCTAAATACACCTTTTCAGCTCAAATGTTTATTGCTACAGTTAAAGCATGGTTAATCTTGATGTACTATATGCACCTCAAAGGGGAAAAAACGATTGGTTGGTCGGTATTATTTTCTCTTCTAATAGTTGCCTTTTTCTTTAGCATTGTTATGATTGATGTAAACAATTTTCAATATACTGATGTTAGTCATATAACATCACCAACAAAGTAAGGGGGCGGTATGTCAGTAGAAATGAATACTAACAATGTATTAGAAGGATTTACTTCAAGTGCGGCTACTTTTGCAGCGGACATAGATCAGGTTTTATGGGTCAACTTGGTGCTTTCGATTATTTTATTTTTATCGGTAGTTGGCCCAATGCTTTATTTCGCAGTTAAATATCGTGCAAGTAATGTTAAAGATGAAGATATTGAAAATATTACCCATCACACAGGGCTAGAGATTACCTGGACAGTTGTTCCTACATTGATGTTGGCAGTGTTCTTTTGGTATGGATATAGCAGTATGAAAACGCTTCGTACTATGCCGGATGCATCAAATGCAATTACTGTCAAAATTGAAGGTAGTAAATGGAAGTGGAGATATGAGTATCCTGCAAATTCAAATGGTTATGTTCATAAACTTGGTGGAGCTTTTACTAAACCTGTGCAAGATGAGAATGGAAAAGTTATCGTCAAAGGTACAATGGATAAATCGGCACTTTATGTACCAGTTGGTACAAATGTCATCCTGGAGATGACAGCACCACTTGGTGATGTCCTTCATTCATTTTATATTCCAGCATTCCGCATGAAAGAGGATGTTGTTCCTGGACGTATTACAAAGCAGTGGTTTAAAGCTGACAAAGTCGGGGAATTTGATGTTGAGTGTGCTGAGTACTGCGGTACAGATCACTCATATATGTACTCTAGAGTTGTTGTACTTCCAAAAGCTGAATATGAAGCTTGGTTTAATAGCAATGCAGATACACCGAAGGGTAACTATGCTAAAGGCGGTGATGCGGTATTGCAACGTCATGGATGTAAAACTTGTCACTCAGTTACAACAGATAAAGAACTTATTGGTCCTAGTCTAAAAGCAAGAATATTGACTAAAGAACAAGTGTTAGATGTAATCAAAAATGGTCAAGCTAAGCTTGGTTATGATATGGGTGCAATGCCAGCTGGTTTAGCTACAGGCGCTGATGCTCAAGAGATTGCAGCTTATGTTGCTGGTGGTCTTAAAGGTAAGCAGCCTGCTTCATTTGCAGCATGTAGTTCATGTCATGGTGAAGATGGTAAGGGTAATTTTGGTGTAGCTCCAAGTCTTGTATCTTATGATGCTACACTTTTACGTAATGTGTTGAAACACGGTAAAAAGGGTATGATAGGTACAATGCCGCCATTCCCTTATGTATCAGATGAAGAGGTTTCAGCTATCGCTGAATATCTAAACGGCACAAAATGATTAAACAGTTCATTGTTCTAACCAAGTTTGTCCTCTCGTTTGCGGTGAGCCTCTCGGCTCTCTTTGCGTATGTTATGGTAAAAGGGCAAATTGGTGTGGATATGTTTATTGCCACCTTTGCTATTCTTTTGGTGGCAATGGGGGTGTCTACGCTCAATCAAGTCCAAGAGTACCGCGAAGATTCATTAATGGAACGGACAAAACACCGTCCAATTGCATCAGGAGCTCTTAGTCCAATGGCTGGCATTGCTATCGCAGCGGTACTAGTTATTGCCTCTTTGGTGGTTATTTATAGTGTCATTGGAATGACTGGAGTAAATCTCTTTTTATTTGCTTTTATTTGTTACAACGCTATTTATACGCCATTAAAGAAAAAAAGTGCTTTAGCAGTTGTTCCTGGAGGAGTTTTGGGTGTTGTCCCACCAGCCGTTGGTTGGCTGACAGCAGGAGGGAGTCTATATGACCCACAATTTTTTGCCCTTGGACTATTTTTCTTTGTGTGGCAAGTGCCACATTTTTGGTTGCTGGTGATGTTGCATCATGGTGATTACAGCAATGCAGGTTATCCAACCGTCATGAGACTATTTGGTCGATTTAGTTTACAGCGCTTGACGTTTACGTGGCTTTTGATGACAATTGCTACGGGATATTTTATGGCAATTATTTTTGACATTCAAAGTATGCCAGTAGCGTTATTGTTGTTGGTGACATCATTGTTGGCTTTTGCAAGTTCATTGCAGTTGTTGAGACAAGGGTTTGAGCTTAAAGATGCTCGCAAAGTCTTTATGCAAATCAATCTTGCTTTTTTGGTTGCCGTTATTTTAGTTAGCGTCGATCAGTATTTAAAATTTAACCTCTAAGTAGAGTACAAAAGCTTCTCTATGGCTTTTGTATTACGCTATAATCTCCCCCTTACTATTTTCAATTAGTTTATTTTAGGAGCACATTATGCCAACCTATTCATTGCAGACCCTTCTTTCTTGTTTGGCTGATTCGAGAGGAAAAAAAAGAGTTCTTTTGAATATGGCCCCTATTGGTGGTGTTGGTAGCCGTTTTATCGTTGCTTTTTTTCTTTTATTGCCTATTTTAGAATACGCCCTGTTTTTTAATCCCTATGTGTTTGGTTTATTAGGCATCGCTACGGCAATTTTGGGGTATATTGTATGCTTATCACTTGTTATGATTATTATTTTTCTTGTTGGATGGAGAGTTAATTCCCATATTATAAAAAAAATTACATCCTCTTGGGAGTTTTATTTCCCACAAAAATCACTGGAGATGGTGCTTTCATCGGGGATAACTCCTTACAACGAATTTTTTGATTATTATGTTCATGCTTTAAAGAAAAAGATGGACGAGCATGAGTTGCATATGTTTTTATTAAGCGCATTTAGTGAAATGGAAAAAAAGAATAAAGAGTTGCTAGAAGCTATAAATCGAAACAAAAAATTATCACATTGAGTTATAAGGTTAGCTTTTAAGGATTATTAAATAGTTTAGTTGTTAAGATATGCAACTTAAAGTTTAGTTATAATGCTATACTAACTGAATGTTTAAGCTTAATCTTCAAGGAGGCTATATGGAAAATCGTCCTTTAGAGTACGACTACACGGTTGCAAAACTGTTTATGTACAATGCTATATTTGTCGGACTAGCTGGGATGCTTGCCGGGGTTGTCCTCGCATGGCAAATGGCGTTTCCACAATTTAACTATGTTTTGGGAATGGATTTAGCGGAATATACCAATTTTGGTCGTTTACGTGCAATTCACACCGATAGTGTTATTTACGGATTCGTTTTGAGTGCTATTTGGTCAACATGGTATTATGTTGGACAACGTGTTCTTAAAGTATCAATGGCAGAGTCGAAGTTTTTGATGTTTATTGGTAAAGCCCATTTTTGGATTTACATTGCAGCATCATTAATCATTGTTGTTTCTATGCAACTTGGTATCACTAGTTCAAAAGAGTATTCAGAATTTGAATGGCCTATTGATGCGGGTATTGTAATTCTTTGGGTATTGTGGGGGATCAGTATTTTTGGTCTTATCGGAATCCGTCGTGAAAAAGCGCTTTATATCTCAATTTGGTATTATATTGCGACATTTTTGGCAGTTGCGATGCTTCACATTTTCAATAATGCTGAGATTCCTACGTATTTCCTTACAGGTGGAATTGGCAACTGGTATCACTCGGTTTCAATGTATGCTGGCACAAATGACGCATTGGTTCAATGGTGGTTTGGTCATAATGCGGTTGCATTTGTACTAACAACTCCTATTGTTGCTATGTCATATTATTTCTTGCCAAAAGAGTCAGGTCAAGCAGTTTATTCGTATAAATTGTCTCTCCTTGCATTCTGGGGCTTGATGTTTGTCTATCTTTGGGCTGGCGGACACCACTTGTTGTTCTCTACGGTTCCTGACTGGATGCAAACTATGGGCTCTGTGTTCTCTGTTGTTCTTATCTTACCATCATGGGGTTCAGCTATCAATATGATGTTGACTATGAAGGGTGAATGGCAACAAGTTGCAAGTTCTCCGTTGATTAAGTTTATGGTTATGGCGTCTACATTCTATATGTTCTCAACATTAGAAGGTCCTATCCAAGCTATTAAATCGGTTAACGCTTTGGCGCACTTTACTGACTGGATTGTTGGTCACGTACATGATGGTGCACTTGGATGGGTTGGCTTTATGGTCATCGCTGCTTTGTATCACATGGCTCCACGTATGTTCAAGCGTGAGATTTATTCTAAATCGCTTATGACTACACAGTTTTGGATTCAAACTCTTGGGGTTATTTTGTACTTCACATCAATGTGGATTGCAGGTATTACTCAAGGTATGATGTGGCGTGCACACGATGAGTTTGGTAACCTTGCTTATTCGTTTATTGATACCGTAACAGTATTGCACCCTTATTATACAATTCGTGCTATTGGTGGTACATTGTACCTAGTGGGTATGGCAATGTTTGCGTACAATATGTACAAAACTATGACAAGTTCACGTGTTGTTGAAGAGAGTGAACTTCAAAATGCAACGCCAATGGGCGCTTAAGAAGGAGGGGAAGATGTTTCACTGGTTAGAAAAACGCCCGTTCTTTTTTGCGGTTGCTGTCTTTGTAGTTATTGCGTTTGCGGGTCTTATCGAGATTTTGCCAAATTTTGCACAAGCGTCACGTCCTATAATTGGGGCAAAGCCTTATTCAACATTAGAGTTGACAGGTCGTTTGGTGTATATCAAAAACAATTGTAATGCGTGCCATTCACAGTTGATTCGTCCGTTCAAATCAGAAACTGATCGTTATGGTCATTACTCTATGAGTGGTGAGTATGCATATGATCGTCCGTTCCTTTGGGGTTCAAAACGTACGGGTCCAGATTTGATGCGTGTAGGAAACTATCGTACAACAGATTGGCATGAAAATCACATGATGAATCCTCCTGAAGTTGTTCCAGGATCTATTATGCCTCAATATCCTTGGTTGTTTAAAAACGTAGCTGATCTTGATACTGCGTATGCTGAGCAATTGGTTATTCAAAAAGTATTTGCGGTTCCTTATAATACAGAGCTTCCAACAGCAGATGGTTCAAAAGTGACAGTTAAGTTGGCTGATACTCTTGAAGGTGCTCGTGCTGAAGCGTTAGAAGATGCTAAAGTTGTGGCAGCTGATATGAAAAATCAAGACGTTAAAGACGCAATTGCAGCAGGTAATGTTCCTGAGATCGTTGCACTTATCGCGTACCTTAACCGATTGAAATAAGGAAAAAGTGGTGGATATTGCAACACTTCAAGCATACGGATTTTTTTTCTTCACCGCCTTTTTGGTGGCGATACTGTACGGATATATTTATCATCTGTACAGTTCACAGAAAAAAGGGAAGCGTGATTACGAAAAGTATGGCAATCTCGCACTCAATGATGACATCAACGACCCTTTGGTCGAAGAGAAGTCGAGAGACCTCTAGAAATCTCAAAAACGTTAGTTTTTGTAGCTTTAGGGGGTTGTAGGGACTTTAGTCCCTGCCACTAAAACGGATGTATTCGTTTTAGTGCGTAATATAACAGTAAAAGAGGAGGCATAATAGATGAATAAGACAATATTAGCTGCTATTTTAGTTACCGTTGCGATGCTTGGGTTTACCTACGCTTCTATCGAAATGGCGGGCGGTCTTGATAAATTCTTAAGTGGTGGCGACTGGGTTAATATGCTTGCCATATTGGGTGCAGTTGTTTTGGTTGCTGCAACAACGTTTGTAGTAACAAAATACATTCGACAAATGCAAAACGATACAGTAGGTGGAAAGCTTGCTGATGAAAATTGGGATGGTATTGGCGAATATAAAAATGAGGCACCATTTGGTTGGGCGCTTATTTATTTTGGTACCATTATTTGGGCTATTTGGTATTTCCTTGCAGGATACCCAGTTAATTCCTATTCACAAATTGGTGAATATAATGAAGATACTCAAGTTCACGATAAAAAGTTTGAAGCAGAGTTCGCAGGAATTTTGAAAGATCCAGAGAAGCTCAATGAGATGGGTGAATCTATTTTTATTGTTCAGTGCGCTCCATGTCATGGGTTAACGGCTGACGGTATGGGTGGAAAAGCGGCTGACTTGCATACTCGAATTAGTGAAGCATCAGTAAAGCATGTAATAAACAATGGTGCTAACTATCTTAAAACAAGTTTTCCAGGTGGAATGCCACCAATGTTGTTGCAAGATCCGGCCCAAATTGATGCAGTTGCCAAGTATGTTGCTAATGGATTTAAAGCGGATGATGTTGCAGGCAAAGAAGCATTTACAGCTGGAACATGTAACACATGTCACGGTGAAAATGGCGAGGGGATGCCAATGGTTGCTCCAAAGTTAAATGCTATGGATGCTGACATGGTTGCTGCTGTCTTAAAAGATGGTAAAAAAGGCGCTATTGGTACAATGCCGGCGTTTACAAATCTTACTGAAGTTCAGCATAAAGCAGTTGATGCATATGTTGCTAGCTTGAGTAAGAAATAAGGGGGATATATTATGGAAAATCGTAGTATATTTGCATTGGACGGTATCACTGGAATGTTGATTGCAGTTGTTTTGTTGCTCTCTATCGTGGGGGGGTTGACCTTTTGGTCCGTCTCTACACAAGCAGCAAATTCAACCAATTTCTACAAAATGGAAAATGAAAAAGAGATCAAAAAGTTTGGTGGCGATGCTGCTAAACATATTGTCGATGTACAACAAGGAGCTAAATAATGCAAAGCTTATTGCCTAAACTTATTGGAATCGGTCTTGTTATCGCTGCACTCATTACAATTTGGTCGGTGGTAACACCAAACCATCTTTTTATTGGTTGAGGGAAATTTGAAGTTTTCACGAGGGCTTGCGGCCCTCACACTTTTTGTGTCACTGCTCTCACCTCTACATGCTGAATTTTTATATAAAGATGATGTTGTCAAAGACAAAAATTTCGCCAAACAAGTTGAAATGATTGGTTCAGAACTCAAAGCTAAAACTGGGGTGTCACTCTATTTAGTTATGGTTCGTGATTTGGATGAGAATCAGTCTATTAGCGATTTTGAAAAACAGCTTTGCGTAGATGCTAATGGTTCCACGGTGATTATGACGTTTGTAGAACTCAAAAAGCAAGTGGATATTTTGGCGCGCCCAGCATCTTTATATAAAGATTTTGACAAAGCACAAGTTTTAAGTCCCAATGCGACTTTTGTTGGCGGTGTTGTGATGTCTATTATGTATGCTCGTAGTTTTGACGAGGCTAAAGAGCTGTTATCCCACACAGGCGGAACAATATTTCCTATTTTGGCAGAACGAGCCAAGGGAGATGATATTGTCAAAAAATACGCAACAGGTATGTTTAATGGCTATAGCGATGTCGCTGAACAAATCGCCGCAAGTCGTGGTGTAACGCTTGATAATGCTGCAGGGACTGCAAATCAAACATTTATCGATATTATACGTCTTATTTTTTATGGTACTTTAGTGTATGCTGTTGTGATGATTATACGACGAAAGCTAGCACGACGAAAAGAGGCTAAAAGTGGAGAAAATATCAGTGGAAAATAATGCGGGCCGCAAATGGCCGTGGATTATCACTATTGCCATTTTACTATTTATTACAGCAATTGTTATAGCTGTTAAAGTGGCTCTAACTGCACCTGTCAAGCTCTCTAACTATGGGATGCAAAACTACCATGCTTATGATGCCAATATCAATGATATTATCGAAGCAAAAATTGCATTTGATCAAAATTATACGATTGCTTTTGTAACTCCTCAAATAACTGCAAAAGGCTGTGCTGTTGCTTATAAAATCAGCGACAAAGCGAAGAATGCTATCAATAATGCCAAAATAGAAGTAGTATTGACACGACCTGATACTACCGATTTTGATATTACGCTCAATAGTCCTACTGTGGTGGATGGAATGTATACCTTTAAAGCTACCGATCTCCCAAAACTAGGTCGATGGGATATTTTAGCAAAAATATCCGTAGGCGACAAGAGTCGTTTCTATAACCTCAAAGCTGATACCCGTAATTCTCACACCGAAGAGTTTTAATACTCAACGCATTTATTTTTATTATACCACGTGCTTGGCACCATTGTCATCTAGTATTCAAGGAAAGATCGCTTTACAAGCGGTACCCTTGTTTTCACAGAAACTGCGCTTATGCTTGTTTTGATACGGGATCTATCCCACTTTTCTTTCATTTTGATATATTTTCTCATCCTTTTTCATTATTCTTGTATAATAAGAGTTCTTTAGCATCTTGATATGAAAGCAACTCCATTATGATAACCCTAACTGAAATCCGTAATCGTGCCATTGTCTTTCAAAAAGAGTGGGAAAATACCACCAATGAAAAACAGCATTCACAGAGCTTTTGGATAGAATTTTTTAAAATATTTGATGTTTCACCTCGTGGGATAGAGTTTGAGCGTCCTATCAAAAAGATAGATGGTTCGCAGGGCTTTATTGATGTGTTTTGGCGAGGGCAGTTACTCGTAGAACAAAAAAGCTTCGGCAAGGATTTAGTAAAAGCAAAAGAGCAAGCATTTGAGTACCTCCCAAATTTAAAACAAAGAGATTTACCAAAATTCATCCTCGTATGTGATTTTGTCAATTTTTATCTCATTGATTTGGATACCAAGGAAGAATATCGATTCATTCTTGGCGATTTAGTCAAAAATATTGAGGTCTTTGCCTTTATCGCAGGGTATCAAAAGAAAACCTACAAAGAAGAAGAACCGACCAACCGAGCTGCTGCAGAGTTGATGGGGAAACTCCATGATAAGCTCCTTGAAAACGGCTACAGCGGACACCAGCTCGAACTGTTTTTGACACGCCTCTTGTTTTGTATGTTTGCGGAAGATACGGGGATTTTTCCCAAAAATGGCTTTAGAGAGTTAATCGAAAATCATACTCATGAGAGTGGTCGGGATTTGGGTTCAACTATTAACTATCTCTTTGAGATTTTTGATACCCCCAATGATAAACGTCAAAAAAATATTGATGAAATCTACACCCAATTTCCCTATATTAACGGCTCCATTTTTACCGAACAGCTACGGACTGCCCACTTCGATACCTCTATGCGTGAAATGCTCCTCGATGCGTGTTCGTTTGACTGGAGTCTCATCAGCCCAGCGATTTTCGGCTCGATGTTCCAAGCGTCGATGGATACGACCAAACGTGGGGAGCTGGGGGCACACTTCACCAGTGAGAAAAACATCTTAAAAGCGATAAAACCTCTGTTTCTCGATGAACTGTGGGAAGAGTTCCAAAGAATAAAAAATAGCGAAAAGCAACTCCAAATCTTCCATGCCAAACTCTCCAACCTCACTTTTCTCGACCCTGCATGCGGTAGTGGAAATTTTCTCGTTATTGCCTATCGAGAGCTCAAACTTTTGGAATTTTCGGTATTGAAAGCATTGAAAATATTAACCCCATTTGTCCATATCAGCCAATTTTACGGCTTTGAGATCGAAGAACTTCCCAGTCGTATCACCCAAACGGCAATGCTGCTCATCGACCACCAAATGAACTTACGATTTGC
>CAMBHX010000008.1 GCA_945867285.1 Sulfuricurvum sp. IAE1 | reverse complement strand
GGATATGCGCACAGCGCAGAAGCCTATCAAGAAGGTGTTTTGGTGGGTGGCTTATATGGCGTAGTTGTGGGAAAAGTATTTTGTGGGGAATCGATGTTTGCTCATGTCAGTGATGCATCCAAAGTAGCTTTTGCTGTTTTAGTTGAGAGACTTAAAGCTCAAGGATGCACTTTTATTGATTGCCAAGTTCCCACTGACCACCTCAAGAGTTTGGGAGCCAAAGAGATAAGTCGTGAGCTTTTTTTAGAAATCTTGAATCAAGAGCGTGACAAAAATGAAATTTCTTTTATCATTTAATCATTGGTTTAATTTTAGTTTCGGCATAATCGTCTTACTTCAATTATTGGGATATTTACATGTATATTGCCTCTCAACGTTTTTCACTCTGGGCTGATTTTATTGAACGATCTTTTTTGGATAATGGTTTTAAAGAGTTGATTTCCAGAGGAATTATTAATGGAGCAACCTCTAATCCTGCAATTTTTAAAAGTGCAATTTTGACCTCCAGTGCTTACAAAGAGCAACTAGCAACGCTTGAAGGATTAAGTCCCAAAGAAAAATACGAAGCATTAGCAATTTTTGATATTCAAAAAGCAGCAGATATTTTACGCCCACTGTACGATGCAGGAGATGATGGCTTTGTAAGTATCGAAGTTGATCCTTTTTTGTGTGATGATACTGATGCTACAATAGCAGAGGGATTACGTCTTTTTCAAGCTATTGGCAGACCCAATGTTATGATCAAAGTTCCTGCAACTCCCTCTGGATACGGTGCGATGGAAGCATTGGCATCTCAGGGGATTCCTGTGAATGCGACGCTTATTTTTTCTCTGGATCAGGCATTGAAATGTGCGCAAGCTTTTGGAAGGGCTTCAGCTAAAGCATCTAGTGTGGCAAGTGCTGTAATTAGTGTTTTTGTGAGTCGAATTGACCGTGCTATTGATGCTACACTTATGTCAAATGGTGTAAAGCCTAGTCTTATGGGCATATACAATGCTGCAGATATTTATGCTCAAATTGAAGCTCTTGCTATCCCAAAATGTCGTGTTCTTTTTGCGAGTACCGGTGTAAAAGGAGATGAGTTACGTGCATCCTATTACGTTGATGAACTGCTCGCCACTAATTGCGTTAATACCGCACCTATTGCGACTATTGAAGCGTATGCGAGAGGCGGTGATATGACTATAAAGTTACCTTTATCTACAGATATAGTTGCCCTACATAAAGAGCTGGTTAAAGGTGCAGGTGTTGATATGGATACAGTGATTGCACATCAGATTCAAGAAGGATTGGATGCTTTTAAAGTGGCATTTGATGAAATATTAAGTTCATTGGAGTAGAGATATGGAACACCAGAAAGATGAAAATTTTCATGTCAACATAAAAGAGTTGAATTATGAGGTTTTAAAAAAAATACGAGGTTATTTACGTCGAATGGTTGATGCGGGTGGTTCAGACTTGCACATTAAAGCTAATAGTGTGGTGCGCGCGCGAGTGAATGGTGAAGTAATACCTCTTTCGGGCGAGATTTTCTCAAAAGAAGATGCATTGACATTTGCCAAAGAGCTTTTACGTACTCGTTTTCATGAGCTCGTAGAGAAAAAAGAGCTGGATCTTGTTTATCCCTTTGATGAGCAAACTCGGTTTCGTATCAATATTTTCTTTCAAATGGAAGGTATTTCAGCGGTATTTCGTCTCATTCCTGTAAAGATTTTAACGATTGATGAACTTAATTTGCCTTCTATTGTACATAGTTTTGCCCAAATGGAACGGGGATTAGTGCTCGTTACTGGTGTTACTGGAAGTGGTAAATCTACAACGTTGGCAGCTATTATTAATGAAATTAACTGGAATAAGCGCAAGCATATCATCACTATTGAAGACCCTATAGAATTTGTTCATAAAGATCGTAAATGTATCGTCAATCAACGTAGTGTTGGGCAAGATACCATAAGTTTTAGTTCAGCGTTACGTGCAGCACTACGTGAAGATCCGGATATTATTCTCGTAGGTGAGATGCGAGATATGGAGACAATCGAAATCGCTTTGCATGCCGCCGATACTGGGCACCTGGTTTTTTCTACGTTACATACTTTGGATGCAAAAGAGACGATTAATCGTATTGTTTCAGTATTTCCATCTGTCGAGCAAAATCGTGTTCGTATGACACTTTCATCGGTTATCAAGGGTGTTATTTCTCAACGACTTATTCCAACTGTGGATGGAAAACGTGCTGCCGCCTTGGAAATACTAGTACGAACAGCCCGTATTGAACAGTTGATTATAGAAAATCGGGATGTAGAGATTCCCGATACAGTTGCTGAGGGAAAAGAACTGTACGGTTCTCAAACATTTGATCAAGGAATTTTGGATTTATATCTGACGGGGCGTATTAGCCGTGAAGAGGCGTTTAATTATGCAACATCACCATCTGATTTGAAACTCAAGATGGAAGGGCTTGGTGATAGTGTAAATAGAAATAAGATGCATTCAGATGAAGAGTTAAAAGCGTTTAAAGATGATGAAGTTTTTGCATTAAAATCCTAGGGCATCTTATAATATTTTAAGTAATTTTTAAGTATAATCCGCCTCATTTTATTTTTAAAGGACACATTATGCTAGAAGGCATTTTAAGAGAGAGTATTGGCAAGCCAGCAACAAAAGCGTTGCGCCGTGATGGTTATCTTATTGCAAACATTTACGGAAAAGGCGTTGAGAATATCAATGCTGCGTTCAAAATGAACGATTTTATCCGTACGGTTAAAAATAAAGAAAGCGTTGCTTTCCCCGTAAATGTTGCTGGTCGTGAGCTAAACCTTGTTGTTCAAGGATATGAGTCACATCCTGTTTCTGGCAATCTTTTACACGTTGATTTGATGATTGCACAAGCTGGCCTTGTTACGCATTATCATGTTCCAGTTAAGCCTGTTGGAACTCCATTTGGTTTGAAAAACAAAGGTATGTTGTTTGTTGCTAAGAAGCGTCTTCGTGTAAAAGCAGCTATCGAAAATCTCCCTAACTTTATTGAGATTAATGTTGCTCCTCTTGACTTGGGCGATTCTGTTTTGCTTCGTGATGTTCCACGTATCGATAACGTTACTTTTACTGATGCAGATCGTGTATCGGTACTAAGTATCATTAAAGCAAAATAAGTTATGTTGATCGTCGGTCTGGGTAATCCTGGAGCGACGTACGCAAGCACCCGTCATAATATTGGCTTTATGGTCATTGATGAGTTGTGTAGGCGTCATAATGTTCACGATGTTTCAAAGAGTTCCTTTCAGGGGGAATTGTTTAAAATGGGTGGACACTTTCTTCTCAAGCCTCAAACTTTTATGAATCTTTCTGGTAAATCCATCCTTGCAGTGAAAAATTTCTATAAAATTGATGACGTGATAATCGTTCATGATGATTTAGATCTTCCTTTTGGAGCACTACGTTTCAAAAAGGGAGGCGGACATGGTGGTCATAACGGACTTAAGTCTGCAGATGCTGCTATAACATCAGATTATATTCGAGTTCGTATGGGAATCGGAAAGCCTGAGCATAAATCGCAAGTTGCTGACTATGTTCTGCATTCGTTTAATGATAGTGAAGAGAAGTTTTTGGCCCAGTGGATACAAAAGACAGCTGATGCCGTTGAAATGTTATTGAGTGCAACACTTGATGAGGTCTCTTCTAGATGTTCACTTAAAGCATTGGCGATATAATAGGCCATGTTATTTTTTAGAACCCTCTCTTTTTACTATCTTCGTTATTGTATAGTTGTACTGATTGCTTTGAGCGGTTTCATGCTGGGTTTTGACATGATGAACAATGGGGATGAACTTCCCAAGTCTGCCAATTTACTTATCGTATATGGAACGTATCAGTGGTTGTATGCAATTGATATGATGCTGCCTATATCATTAGTGTTTGCTTTTATCGCAACTGTCGTGGGATTGGTCCGAAGTAATGCTTTGACTTCTTATTATGCTCTTGGTTACTCACGTTTCAAGGTATTGTTCCCTGTATTTTTCACTACTATCATTGTCTTAATATTGTATATTGCAGCGCATGCTACATCATTTGCTAGAGCGCATGAATATGCTGAAAATTTGCGTGCATCCTCAACAGTGTTGGTATCAACGGATAATTTATTTTTTACTCATGAAGGTAGTTATATTTACTTTGGTACCCTTAATCCTCTTACTCAGCATGCTTTTCAAATACGCATTTTTACTTTTAAAGAGGGACAGCTTGTTGAGACAATTCAAGCCAAAGAAGCGTATTACAGTGGCCATTATTGGATTATGTCGGATGCAGTAGTGATTCGTCCTCCCACAAGATTGGATCTAAATGCTAGAGGCGTCGTAACTGTTAGGGGGCATGACATTCGTGTTCTTAAAGATTTTAGACCCAAGATATTGGACCAAATTGTTGAAGGAAAGGTGAATTACACCATTATAGATGCATTGGATGCCTTAGCACTTCTAAATGGTCAAAATATTGACCTCTCGAAAGTTAAAAGTTCGTTGTACCGTAACTTTGCATCTCCTTGGTTTGCGCTGATGATGATTATTATGATTTATTCACATGTTCCTATAGCGTCACGTTTTACTAATCTGTCGCTGTACAGTTTTGGTGCAATTTTGCTAACATTGATTGTTTGGGGTGTTTTATTTATGCTCGGCGAACTCGCTAATAACGGAACTCTTTCACCTATTTTTGGAATTATTGTCCCTATAGTTGTTTTGGGAAGTATTAGTTTTGTGTATCTAAGTCAATTTTGGATAAAATCGCGAATAAATTTACTGCAAAAGAAGAGAGTATGATTCCATTTCAGTTATTAGCGCAAGAGTACGAAACTCCACTTTATGTGTATGATTTTGATGCTATGACAAAACAGTTTGAGACCCTTAAAGAGGCGTTTCGAGGTAAAAAATCTATTTTAGCGTATGCTGTTAAAGCAAATTCAAATTTGAGTGTTATCAAGCATTTCGCGTCGTTAGGATCAGGTGCAGACTGTGTATCCATAGGTGAGGTACGACGTGCGTTGATGGCAGGAGTTCCTGCCTATAAAATACTTTTTAGCGGTGTAGGTAAGCGAGATGATGAGCTACGTGAAGCAATATTAAGTGATATTTTATACATCAATGTCGAAAGTGAAGCAGAGCTTGGCCGAGTAGAGATGGTGGCGAGCCAACTAGACAAAGTAGCGCGTATCAGTGTTCGAGTTAACCCCAATATTGATCCTCAAACACATCCTTATATTTCTACAGGACTACATGATAACAAGTTTGGAGTAGATTTAGACAGCGCAAAGCGAATGTATATTAAAGCTAAAAATTCACAATTTTTAGATCCAGTCGGGATTCATTTTCACATCGGAAGTCAATTGACGCAGTTGGAGCCTATTTATGAAGCGGCAGTTATTGTAGCAGACTTGGTACGTTCATTGAGTGCTATAAGTATTGATTTGAAGTTTTTTGATATGGGTGGTGGACTTGGCGTGCAATACGATAATGAAGTGACTATTACTCCGTATGATTATGCTCAAGCTATTTTAGGGGCACTCAAAGGGCTAGATCTGACTATTATTGGTGAACCAGGGCGATTTTTGACGGCAAATGCAGGTTATTTTTTGACCAAAGTATTATATGAAAAGAAAAATGGGTCTAAACGTTTTGTAGTTGTTGATGGCGGTATGAATGATTTATTGAGACCGAGTCTTTACAAGGCATATCACCGTATTGAAGCGATAGGTAAAAAAGGTGAGCCAAGTGCATGTGATGTCGTAGGACCGGTATGTGAAAGCGGTGATTTTCTGGCCAAAGGGTATGAGCTACCATTGATGGAGCATAATGATTTATTGGTTGTTCACAGTGCGGGTGCATATGGTTTTGGAATGGGAAGCAACTATAATACACGTGGGCGATCTGCCGAAGTCGCTTTTGAAAAAGGAGAAGCTCGACTTATTCGAGATCGTGAGACATTTGAAGATCTTGTAGTGCTAGAGACAAAGTATTTATAATGTTTTTTATTGATGTGCAGGGGACGTTGATTGATGATAATGCCAAGTTACCACTTCCGGGTGCAACAGAATTTATTGACCATTTAAATAAAACAGCAATTCCTTATGTAGTTATTACTAATAGCACAAAATATTCCAGTGAGGATTTTTTGTTGTATCTCAATGAAATTGGCTTGGCTATTCCTAAAGCACATTATATTGATCCCTTGATGGTGTTAAAGGCCCAAGTCGACATAACTAAAACGATTGCTGGATATGGTTCACCAGAGTTTTTAGAACAGCTGGCTTTGATGGGATATATTTTTGATTATGCTTCTCCGGATACCGTAATTATCTCTATCAAAGATGATTTTTCTGCAACAGAATACTCTCAGATAATAGAGTTTGTATTGTCAGGTGCTCGGTTGGTAGGAATGCACGAAACGTCATTGTACGTAAAAAATGGCAGGCGCTATGCTGGGGTTGGTGCGATTTTGAAAATGATAGAATTTGCTACTCAAACACCCTATACGGTTATCGGAAAACCAAGTATCTCATTTTTTCAATCCGCTCTTGAGCTATTGAGGGGACAGGATCAAGGAGCTGAATTCTCAGATATTACAATTATTAGTGATGATGTGAGTAGTGATATTCTCCCTGCTCAAGGCTTAGGAATGAGAGGAATATTTGTATTGAGTGGCAAGTATCGAAGTCGTATAGAGATTTTACCACAACTCTCAACTCAGCCTCATGGTGTGTATGATAATATGAAGGCAGTATTGGAGAGTCTATGAATACCCTAGAAGAGTGTCGAGCAAAAATCGACGAGATTGATAATGCAGTCGTGGAGCTTTTAAATGCTCGTATGACTGTTGTTCATCGTGTTGGAGAGATTAAGCATGAAAGCAAGACAGCGGTATATCGTCCAGAACGAGAAAAAGCAATTATTGATCGATTGAATGAGATTAGCCAAGATAGCGGAGGATTACTAAATCGTCAAGCTATAGAAGCAATTTTTTTGGAGATTTTTGCCGTTGCTCGCAATCTTGAGTTACCTGAAAAAATTGCTTATTTAGGACCTGAAGGGAGTTTTACCCATCAGGCAGCTGAATCGCGTTTTGGAGCGATGAGTGATTATCTCTCGCTGGGATCAATTGATGCTGTATTTAAAACACTTCAGGCAGGTCGTGCAAAATTTGGTGTAGTTCCCATTGAAAACTCACGTGACGGAGTTGTAGGAGAAACATTAGATTTACTGGGAAAAGGATCGGTTAAGATTGTTGCTGAGCTGTATATGCCTATTCATATGGCATTTGTGAGTAAATTAGATAAGCTACAGCATATTAAACGCATTTACTCTAAAGACAAAGGATTTGGACAGTGCCGTGATTTTTTATTAGAACATGGATTGGATAAAGTCGAGTTAATCCCAGTAGAATCAACGGCAAAGGCTGCTGTATTGGCGTCTAAAGATGTAGAGTCAGCAGCGATTTGTTCTCATATTGCTGCAAAGTTGTATGGTGTCCCTACATTATTTGAAAATATTGAAGATACCCACAATAACGCAACTCGTTTTTTCATTCTAAGTGATTTTAAAAACGCCCCTAGTGGCGAAGATAAAACTTCTATTTTAGTACGTCTAAAAGATGCTCAAGAATCAGGTGCACTATTTAGATTCTTAGAAGATTTTAATAAGGCTAATATTAGTTTAAGCAAGATTGAGAGTCGTCCAGCGAGGGATAATGAAGGTTTTGGATACTGGTTTTTTATTGACTTTTTTGGTCATATAGATGAAGAAGCTGTGCAGGAAATTATGGCAATGCATGTTGATGAAGTGACATGGTTGGGCAGTTATGTAAAAGGAGATTTATGAAATTTAATAGCACATTGGATTCGATAAAAAGTTATCAGGCAGGTAAGCCCATTGAGCTTGTTGTTCGTGAGTACGGGATTGATAAAAAAGATATTGTTAAGTTGGCAAGTAATGAAAACCCTTTTGGCTGTTCTCCAAAAGTCAAGAGTGCTGTGAGTGCGATAATTGATAATATGGCATTATATCCTGATGATTCGATGCTGAAACTCAAAAGTGCTCTTGCCCAAAAATATGCTATTGAAGATTCTGAAGTGATTATTGGGGCGGGAAGTGATCAAGTGATCGAGTTTGCTATTCATGCCAAGGCACATGAAGGTGCAAGTGTTCTCATGAATAGTGTCACATTTGCAATGTATGAAATTTATGCCAAGCAAGTAGGCGCAAAAATTATTCGTACCGCATCCGTTATGCATAATATGGAGGAGTTTTACGCCTTGTATTGTGAGCATAAGCCCTCTATAATTTTCTTGTGCACCCCTAATAATCCGACTGGAGATGCGATTGATGCGAGTTCAATGATAGAGTTCATTCGTAAAATTGATTCGGATACGCTTGTTATTGTGGATGGTGCCTATATGGAATATGCCCGCTTAAAAGATGCTTCAAAGGGTGTTGAACCACGTGATTTGATTGCCCAATTTGACAATGTTCTTTTTTTAGGGACCTTTTCAAAAGCATACGGTTTGGGAGGTATGCGTGTGGGATACGGTATCGCACAAGCCCCCATTATCAAGGCTTTATACAAAGTAAGACCTCCGTTTAATATCACAACTCTTTCGTTGGAAGCTGCATCGGTAGCATTGGAAGATGAGCCGTTTGTTCAAGGGTGTATAGAGGATAATTTTGAGCAAATGAAACGTTATGAAGCATTTGCGTCTGCTAAAAAGATTGAGATTGTTGACAGCTATACTAATTTTGTCACTTTATCACTGCCAAGCGTTAAAAATTCATCGTACATTGCCCAAGAATTATTAAAAAAGGGTATGATTATACGAGATTTAAGTAGCTATGGATTGAATGCTATTCGTGTAACTATCGGTACATCAAAGCAAAATGATCGATTTTTTGAATTAGCAGAGTCAATGCTATAAACAGAGTGTAAAACTTTAAATTCTCAAAAACAGAGTTTTTTGTAGCTTTAGGGGATTGCAAAGGGCTTTAGTCCTTACCACTAAAATGGACTTTTCATTTTAGTGCTTAACATTAAATAAAATAGGGAACAATGGATTTTAAAGCACTTTTTTCACAGCTTGTTGTTGTTTTTGGAAAATTAAATCAAACCCAAAAAACTGTTATTGGTGCTGCTATTGCTGGGATTGTTGGATTTTTAATTTTTTTAATTGTTTATACATCACAAGGGTCAACGTCAAGCGATGAGGGGTACCAAGTTCTTTTTGACTCTTTAAGTCCACAAGATGCAGCTCAGGTAGTTGCGCAATTGGAAAAAGATAAAATCCCTTATAAAATCCCTAGAGAGAATGTCATTGAAGTTCCCAAAGAAGTTGTTTACAAAGAGCGTATTACAATAGCTTCTATGGGAATTCCAAAAGAAGGGCATGTCGGGTTTGAGCTTTTTGACAAACAAGAGTTTGGTGCAACCAATTTTGATCAAGAGATAAAGTTTCGTCGAGCACTTGAAGGAGAACTGGCTCGTTCAATTGATTCTCTCACGCCAGTTGAAAAATCCAGTGTCTCGTTGGCGTTGCCAAAAGAAACCCTATTTGTTTCTGTTGCTGTTCCTCCATCGGCTTCAGTTATGGTCCAGCTTACAGAGGGGAGTCGATTAACTCCCAAACAAATTCGTGGAATTAAAAAACTAGTTGCTGCTGCTGTGCCGAAATTGACAGTTGAAAATGTAACGCTGATTGATGCTGAAGGTGAAAGTTTAGGGGATAATGATGCTTCGTCTATGATGGGGGAACTATCACAGATTCAGCAGCAATATAAGACTAAAGAAGAGAAGAAACAAGAAGAAAAAATTATCAATGTTCTATCCCCCTTTATTGGAGGGAAAGAGCGTGTCGTTGCTAAAGTAACAATTGAATATGATTTTTCAGAGCAAAGTTCAACATCCGAAAAATTTGATCCTGAAAACGTTGTACGCAGTGAGCAAACTAGCGAAGAAAAGCGTGAAGGTGCAGCCCCTGCAAGTGTTGGAGGTGTGCCTGGAGCGGTTAGCAATATAGGACCCACACCAGATTTGAATTCCACAGCTTCTGGTGGTGAAAAGTTTGAAAAAACGACAGGAACGACTAACTTTGAAGTTTCAAAAACAGTTTCAACAACTAAGATGGAATTCGCTCGTATCAAGCGTATTACGGCAGCAGTAGTTGTAGATGGTAAATATGAGCCTAAAAAAGATGGCGAAAACGATGAAATGGAGTATGTGGCACTTGATCAAACACAGCTGGATGCAATAACATCATTGGTGAAGCAATCCATTGGAGTGGATGATGCGCGAGGAGATTTGGTTACGGTTCGAAATTTTGAGTTCAAGGCTTCTAGTGGCAGTGAAAAAAATGCAGTGTCCAAAACCTCTGAATTTATGAGTGGATATGTTGCTCCTTTGATGCCAATATTAAAATATATCGTAGTGATGATTATTCTTTTTGTTGCGTATAAAAAAGTAATTTTACCTTTCGCAGATCGTATGCTGGAGTTCACTCGTGAAGATGAAGAACTTGAGAAGCCTGTGCTGGATATTCGAGATGACGAAGATGAAGATTTGGTCGAGAAAGTTCAGCAAATGCGTAAAAAAGTGGAAGGTCAATTGGGACTTGGAGATGGTTTCAATGAAGACGAACTTAAGTATGATGTATTGTTAGAAAAAATCAGAGAAATTGCTGAAGACCGCCCAGACGAAATTGCTTCGTTGATACAGGCGCTTATTAACGAAGAATCCGCTCCTTTGCGTGGCGCATAAAAGGAAATACAATGACATTGACACAGCAACAGCAAGCACATTTTGAAGAGATGGGGATGGCAGAAAAAGTAGCTATTTTACTTCTTCAGTTAGGTGAAGATTCGACAGCACAAATTTTTGGTCGTATGAGTGTAGAGGCAATCACTGACGTATCAAAATATATTGCCGGTAACAATTCGATTGAAAAAAGTATCGGTGCGGCAGTTTTGGAAGAGTTTTATGCTATTATCCAATCTAATCAATATCTCAATACTGGTGGTTTGGAGTACGCAAAAGAGATTTTATATAAAGCTTTAGGCGCTGACGAAGCTAAAAAAGTCTTAGAACGACTCTCTAAGACAATGCAAGGATCCCAAAATTTTTCATACTTGGCAAAAATAAAGCCGCAGCAATTAGCTGATTTTATATCCACAGAACACCCTCAAACAATTGCTCTCATCTTGGCTCATATGGATCCTTCTGCAGCAGCTGAAACACTGTATATTTTTACTCCAGAGTTACGAGGAGAAGTAGTCATTCGTATGGCAAAATTAGGAGATATCTCTCCTGCTATTATTAAACGTGTAAGTGCGGTGCTTGAGTCTAAGCTTGAGTCATTGGCAACTTATAAAGTCGAAGTTGGTGGACCTCGTGCAGTAGCGGATGTATTCAACCGTTTAGGAGCCAAGGTTTCAAAAGAGACGTTGTCTCAAATCGAGCAGCTTGATCAAGAGTTGGCAGCATCAATTAAAGAGATGATGTTTACGTTTGAGGATATTGCTGGGTTGGATGTTAATGCGGTGCGTGAAATTCTTAAAGCGGTTGATAAAAATGATCTTATGTTGGCGCTAAAAAGTTCTCCTGAAGATCTAAAAGAGAAGTTTTATGCATGTATGTCGCAACGTGCTAAAGATACTTTTGTGGAAGAGTTACAGTTTTTAGGTGCCGTAAAAATGAAAGAAGTCGAAACCGCTCAGCGTAAGATTGTAGATGCTGTTCAGGCACTAGCAGAGCAGGGGATCTTGGAGCTTGGAGCATCTGAGGAAATGATTGACTAAGATGAGTATAGAAGATACGGTTATTACCAAAGCGAATCTTGCAGGACATTCTATTGGAAAATATCAATTTAAAATTTTGTCTGGTATGGGAGGCAGTAGTGTTCGTGAAGCTGTAGATGAGCTGGGAGTACACTACGAGGCTACTGAAGATCGAGATGAAGTGATTCCTAGTATCTTGTCACACCCTGAATCAACTACAGCTAAAGATGATTTGATAGAGTCCCTATTGAGAAAAGCAGACGATATGAGTTCTAGTGTGATTAAGATGCAAATGAAACTAGAAGATTTGCAAGAAGAGCATGTAAAAGTCTTAGAAGAAGCAAAAAAGAGTAGTTATGAGGAAGGCATAATAGCAGGTGTTGCCCGAGAATGTGAAAAAAATTCTCAGCAAAATACTAAAGCTCAAGAGCAACTTTCGACATCTGTTAAAACACTTGAAAGTGCTGCTGCGCAGTATGCGCTCACGCTAGAAAAAGTCCAAAAAGAACTCACACAGACTGCATTAGAGATCGCATCAGAAGTGATTGCTATTGAAGTGGGCGAAAACAGTGCTAAAATTGCCAATAAATTATCAATGGCTTTAATCGAAGAGTTGTCTGATGCATCAAAAATCACCTTGAGAGTCAATCCTGTTGATCATGGGGACATATCATCGAATGTTGGATCGTTGAAGCATGTAGAAGTACTTTCTGATCGTGCTATTAGTGCTGGTGGGGTGGTTGCAATTAGTGATTTAGGAAATATTGATTCTCAGATCAAAAAGAGATTTGAACGGCTAAAGCGGTCGTTGATTCTCGAATCATAAGTGAAAAAGACAATGAATATACAAAATTTTACGGTACTTGACTTGGAGAATTTATCTCAAAAAATTCGAAATCGCATTTTAGAGGTTGTAAGTACTAATGGTGGGCACTTGAGCTCTACGTTGGGTGCCACTGAGATTATTGTGGCGATGCATAAAGTCTTTGACTCTTCTAAAGACCCTTTTATTTTTGATGTTTCACATCAGGCGTACGCACATAAGCTTCTTACGGACCGTTGGGATGAGTTTGAGACATTACGTCGCTTTGGAGGGATATGCGGCTATACAAAACCTCAAGAGTCGGAGCATGATTATTTTGTAGCAGGGCATAGTTCTACTTCCATTTCACTGGGAGTAGGTGCTGCGAAGGCAATTGCGCTAAAAGGTGAACAAGATGAGCGTATTCCCGTAGTGCTTATCGGTGATGGTTCTATGAGTGCTGGTATGGTGTATGAAGCACTTAATGAACTAGGTGATCGTAAATATCCCATGGTCATTATCCTTAACGACAACGAAATGAGTATTGCCAAGCCCATAGGAGCGATTAGCAGAATGTTGAGCTCTGCCATGGCAAGCCCTTTTTATCAACGCTTTAAGCGCAAAACAGAGTCCTTTGTAGATAATTTTGGAGAGGGTGCTCATTATCTTGCCAAACGTTTTGAAGAGGCGTTCAAGCTAATCACTCCAGGAATTTTATTTGAAGAGATGGGGATTGAATACATAGGTCCTGTGGATGGGCATGATCTCAAATCGCTGATTGATATTTTTACGACGGCGAAATCGATGGGAAAACCAGTATTGGTTCATGTTCAAACTACCAAAGGTAAGGGGTATGAGATAGCCGAGGGAAAACATGAAAAATGGCATGGTGTTTCTGCATTTGATTTAAAAAGCGGTGTAGCCAATGCTAAAAGTTCGGTCAAAAATGCGACCCAAATTTATGCTGAAATCTTGATGGAACTCTCTGATAAAAATCCAAAAATCGTAGGAGCCACTGCAGCTATGCCAAGCGGTACTGGATTGAGCGCTTTGATGGAGAAATATCCTGACCGTTTTTGGGATGTTGCTATTGCTGAACAGCATGCAGTGACTTCGATGGCAGCATTAGCTAAAGAGGGGTTTAAGCCCTTTTGTACGATTTATTCGACATTTTTACAACGTGGTTTTGATCAAGTTATTCATGATGTATGTTTGATGGATCTGCCCGTCGTATTTGCTCTTGATCGTGCAGGGATTGTGGGTGAAGATGGTGAGACGCATCAGGGGGCATTTGACATTAGCTTCTTGCGCCTTATTCCCAATATGACGTTGTGTGCACCCAGAGATGAACAATCATTTCGGGATGCTATGGAGTTTGTGTCGCATTATGATCACCCATGCGCTATTCGCTATCCCCGTGGAGCTTTTTTGGAGCATTCAGGTGCGCTATCAGTCCCTTTTGAAATTGGAAAATCTCAATTGTTAATCGAAAGTGATTCAGATATGTTATTCATAGGCTATGGTAATGGTGTAGGGCGTGCGATGCAAACGATGATACTTTTGGACGAAAAACCTTCAGTGTTGGATTTACGCTTTGTCAAACCTTTGGATAGTCAGATGCTTTTGAAAATGGCAAAAAGCCATAAAAAATGGTTTATTTTCAGTGATTCGTCCCGTATGGGAGGAGTGGGAAGTGCTATTTTAGAATGGCTATCGTCAGAAAAAATACTTGACGTGTCTGTGGTGAGCTTCGAATACGATGATGCCTTTATTACTCATGGAAATACCCATTTGGTTGAGGAGTCTCTAGTGCTTTTACCACAGCAGTTGGCACAAAAAATTAACGCAACATTATAATCCCTGCAATACGTCCCGTATTTTGCGCATGAGCTCTGTAGGAAAAGTAGGTGTCGTTTTGACACGCTGTACAGTGGTCGATGACTTCAATATTTGCGCACGGAATACCTAAGATATCGAGCTGTTGAAGTAAAATTGTGTTCACATCTAAAAATACTTTTTCATTCTTTTGTAGTAACGCATTGGGGTACCCTTTTTCTTCCACTGTGTGAGCAATTGTTTCATTGATTTCGTAGCAGCATCCATGAATAGAAGGACCTAGAACAAGGCATAGAGAGTTAACATCAGTCCCGTAGCTGCTACTCATTTTTTGGATAGTCTTGGGTAGTATTTCACTTAGAGCACCCGCCCGTCCTGCATGAACAACTCCAATAGCATTATTTTTAGTATCATAGAGCAATATGGGAGTGCAGTCGGCACTCATAATCATAATTGGAATATTCGGACGATCGGTGATTATGGCATCACATGTGGGGGGAGTGTCAAAATTGTGCGATCCATCTATTTCAAGGATAATATCAGAGTGTATTTGTTTCATATGAACGAGATTGCGATGATTGTAGTTGAGATAAGACGCTAAAATAGTGTGATTGGTAATAACATTTTTATAATTGTCTTCTACATGAAAAGCAAGATTGAGACTGTGGTAAGGAGATGAGCTAACACCACCATGTCGTGTCGTAAAACATGCAGTGACATTGGGATGAGAAGCAATAAAATCAGGATATATGAGTTTCATAGAGTGAAGTATATCAGCGCTTGCTATAAGGCGGTATTAATCAAATTTTGCCTATCATGACACTCCACATTTTATTGTTCGGGGCGTAGCGCAGTTTGGCTAGCGCACTACATTGGGGTTGTAGAGGTCGCCTGTTCGAGTCAGGTCGCTCCGACCATGTGGAAAGCCCGCAGATACATTGACTTCTCTTTTACTCTCCACATATAATTCTAAAGTACTGATAAGTTTGTTCACTGGACTGGTATGTCTCGATTATCCAAATGCACTATATGACCATGATTATCGTGGTGGATAGTGATGTATTGGCTGTTGGCGCATTGCTGTAGGTGTGTATTGTCTAGGTTAAAATAGTTGGCATAATCACTTGATTCAAAGAGTAAGTGTTCGCTTGGAGGAGAATGTCTACCCAATCGTGATAAGGTAAATAATACGATTGGTGTTGCGATAAGCATAAAGATGGCATTTTCAAATGTTACACTGTGGATATTGTCATAAATCCAGCTGGATATCTCACCTGCTGGGATTTCAGAGGTAATGATTTTGTAAAATATTACAAATACCGGTTTCCATAAATAGATAAAGCCTAGCCAGAGTAAAACAGTTATTCCATCCCAAATAAGCCGTTTAGTTTTTGGGAGTTCACGGCGCTTATTGATGATTAATGTTTCCATCGTTATTTAACCTTTCCTGGTAGCTTTTGATGAGCACCCCTGTCTGGGCTGACCCATCGTGCACGTCCTTTTTTAGCGAATAAAACTTTTGGAAATGCTGCTACCGCAGTGAATAAATTCAAAAACCAATAGGCAAAAGGGTACCAAATCATCCAAAAGTAATTTTTACCAAGGCCTTGGTCATAATGACCATCGAGCCATTTGCTTACCCCAAACTGAACTAAACATGCACCAATTAAAATAATACTGGTTTGGTCGGGTAAAATTGGGGAATGAGAAGGCATGAGGTAGTCCATTGAAACAAATAGACTAATAAACCAAATCAGAAGCACTAGCATCATGCTGTAGGCCCAAAGAGTGCTGAGCATAAGCTCAGTCATGAGTCCCCAAAGATGGGTTTGTCGAGGTAAGAATAAAACCTTGACATTTTTAAACATAACTTGAACACCACCCATAGCCCATCGTAATCGTTGTTTCCAGAGTCCACTTAGTGTTTCAGGCATTAAAATCCATACTAATGCACGGGGTTCAAAACGTACATCCCAACTGTTGCGCTGGAGCTTCCAGGTAATATCAATATCTTCGGTTAGTACATCAGGGCTCCAATAGCCAACCTCATGTATAGCAGCTTTTCTAAAGCCGGTGATCACGCCAGATACGGTAAAAATTCGCCCAAAACTACGCTGTGCACGTTTGATCATTCCTACAATAGACGAAAACTCACCCACCTGAATTTTACCCAAGAGGGTCGTACGATTACGGATTCTTGGATTACCTGTCACAGCAGCAACCTGTGGATATCGGATAAAATGTTTAACTATCCAATGAACGCAGTATTTGTCAATTAGCGCATCACCATCAATACATACTAAATATTCATATTTGGCCAATAGTGCACCAGCTTGAAGGCCTAAAGCTTTTCCTTGATTTTCAGCTAGATTAACTACTTTTAATTTTGGATTATTTTGGGCAAGCGATAGTAGTATTTCTAGAGTGTTGTCTTTGCTTCCATCATTGATGGCAATAACTTCAAATTCTGGGTAATCCACATTAAGAGCATAAGTGATGGTCTCAATGGCATTTTGTCCTTCATTGTAACAAGGAATTAAAATACTAACGCCCTCCCAGCTTTCATTGGGACGCAGGGGTGGAATGATGTATTTCAGATAAGGTTTTTCATTTTTGAAATAAAAGAATATGGCGCCTATAATCCACAAGCTGGACATAAATAGGGGGTAATAGAATATAAATCCTAGTAATGTATGCCAAATGAGATGCAACAGTATAGTGAATGTCATTGGCGTATCTCCGGAGTAAATACAACATTACGCATCCGTACACTCTTTTGCCCAAAAGCTGACCGCATTGTATCGGCATCAGGAATATTTTTAAATACACTGTCTGGATAATAAGCAATATGATGCACACCCATATCGTACAAAGCTTTTATGGTGCTACTCAACTCTTCGGGTGAAATTGCCTCCCCGTCTTTTCGCCAATTTACAGTTTGTAACTCCATGACGGTACGCTCTAGCCCACACTCTTCTTGCTTGACATTATCCACAATGGTCTTATAAAACTTTACGTTATCATCTGCCTTTTCCATATAGGGCATTGCCATGATAGCCGTATAGTCATATTTTTTGAGAGACTGTGTTAAGCCTTGTCCATACCATTCTTGAGCAAACCAATTAGAGGCTACTTCAGCGTATAGATTGCGTGCGGTTTTGAGTCCTGGATGCCCATCTTGTATAATGCCTGCCAGTTGAAGTGCCAAGTTGTCTAGATAATCTATTTTTAGCATGCTCCACTTTTCATACGCTGCTCGATTGCTTTTGATTTTCGTGACGCTCGAAGGTAATCCCTTTTTTTTGTAATAGGCGCGAGCGAATTTACTGTCATCTTCATAATCTGTCAATGTAACATCATCATGAAAGAGGATTCCATCAATGCGAGGTAATGTTGCCAAATCCTCATAAATTTCTCGTAGAAATTTTTGGGATTTTGGTGAAAAAGGAGAGAGCCTAGGGTACCCCATATTGAGATGATTGGCATCGACCTTGAGTGTTACGACAGTATTGCGAGCTGCTTCATGTCCCTTTGGAAGTTGCCATGCTAACATTGGCATCCATGCATAGATGCGTTTAACTTGTGTTCGTGTTGCAATTTGCCATGCTACACGGTTAAATAAATCTGCACGCATCGGGATATTTCGATTGGGAAAATAGACATAATCTGCTGCTCCATTAGCATCAGGATCAGCAAAGGCTTGCAAATACACCGTATTAATCCCTAACGTCTTGATCCGCTCCAATAAATCTCCTAAATTTCTCTCTTGCTGATCGACATTAGTGTCATAAATATAATCTAAATCGATATGAGCTGCTTTAGTTGTGCGATCATCATCGGTGAGATTGGCATTACGTAACCACATATTGAGTTCTAAATCTTTGAGTGTCATTTGATGTTCGACCAATATTCGTCGCATTCCCCACAAAGGGGTCTCTTTAGTATTACTTCCATCATCAAGTGTCAGGCCTATAGGCATTCCAAGCTCTTGTGCAATCGTGCGCACTGTTTTATTGTAGCGTCCATAGGGCCATACTACGACTCGAGGTTTTTGTCCAGTATAGTGCTCTAGAAAAGTACTGTTTTGGGATAAATCACTAAAGATTCGTTGCCGATAACTTTTTTCATTTTCATAATGTTTCTGAGTGGCTAACCACTGACGTGTTACCACAGCGGATTGCATATTTCCTTGAGGATTTCCCAATATACCTCTGTGTAGATCATAGCTGTGACTGGCAATTTCTACTAGACCACTGTCAATCATCTCTTTAATTTCTTGTTGACTCAAGAATTTGCTACGTTCAATGACATGCCCGTCAAAATCAACATTTTCTTTAGCTTTGAGCCAACTTCCTACTAATGCTATAACAACAGGTATTTTATATTTTTTGATGATCGGAAAAGCATTGGTATAGACTGAATTATATCCATCATCAAATGTAATTAAAACTGATTTTTTCGGTAATTTTTTCTGACTTTTTCGATAATTGATGATGTCATCGATGCTAATAAAATAGTATCCATTTTGTGTTAACCAATGAATTTGTTCTTTAAAATGTTCTGGAGTTACGGCATAATTTGGATCTAAAGTTTCACTTTTGTCAGCTATTTCATGATAACTGAGAATAGTAAACTCATTGAGGTTTTGGTCTCTACTGCATATATTTGGAATGTCATTTGCTATCAACCCACTGCTGAAAATAGCTACAAGCGCTAAAAGTAGTTTTAACAATGGTGTAGCTTTAGATATCATTTGCTCTCTTCGAGCATGGCATCCATGAGAACAAATAGCTGCTCACTGGCCTTTTCCATCTCTTTAAAATTAGTCACAATTTCAGAACCGTTAGTTAATACCGTTTCTTCGCCTTTATCAATAAATGTGAGATTTTTGTTGGCATTTTGGTGAACAATAGCATGAGGTATTTTGATTTGTTCATAGCTGCGAGTATTGCCAAAACGCTCTTTACCCTCACTATCATACCATTTACCCAAGCGGCATTGGTGGGAATCCATTGTTGTAAGTTTATGTTCACACATCATGACACTATTATACGCACGTGCTTTGTAGAGAATATGGTCAATTTTTGCAAGTACTATAAAAGAGCTATTTTCCATAGTGTGTGATGAGGAAACAATACTTGATGAGCTTTCATTGAGCTGTATAAGCGTCTCTTCAAAACCATTAATACTTTGGCTTGCACGTTCAACTACTTCATTCATCTCTTCAGCACTGCTTTGGATCTCAGACATGTTTTGTTGCAATGAGTTGATAGAAACAGAAATTTCACCTGTTGCTTTATGTGTTCGTTCAGCAAGTTTTCGCACTTCATCAGCAACGACTGCAAATCCACGACCATGCTCACCTGCACGAGCCGCTTCAATAGCAGCATTAAGAGCTAGCAGATTGGTTTGATCGGCGATATCTGTGATGAGCTGGATAACAGAGTTAATTTCATTGGCACGAGAGGCGATATGTCCTATTGCATCATTGTTATTACTGACTTTTTCATTGAGCATCGTAAGCTCATCAATAATGATACTAATAGTATTTCTACTACTATCAGAGAGATCAGCTGCGCCTGTAGTAGCGCGAGTTACTTCTTTTAAGTTTTCAATATTGACATGGAGATTTTCTTGGATCACCGTGAGGCTTTCTGTTACTTGGACACTGAGCTGGCTGAGCTGAGAGTTAAGGGCATCACGTCGTTTTTTTTGCTCTTGCGTTTTCATTACAGCAATACTAGTACTAACATTGTCAATGGCGCTTATAAACTCT
The DNA here is from genome assembly GCA_945867285.1 of Sulfuricurvum sp. IAE1. Taxonomy (GTDB): domain Bacteria; phylum Campylobacterota; class Campylobacteria; order Campylobacterales; family Sulfurimonadaceae; genus Sulfuricurvum. Next base: position 4,025 of record CAMBHX010000008.1, on the reverse strand, counting down.
CCACGCATCCCCTCGTTGGAGAGAGTGTGAGAAAAATCACCTTTGGTAGCACCCAATATAGAGGTATTGATTTGATGAATCAAATTTTGAATTTGTAAGATCAGCTCCATGAGAGCATTGCCCATAATCCCCATTTCAGTATCTTTATGGGCATTTACGGAGTCGTTGACGAAATTTCCATTCGAGACATTAGTGATAATCGAGGTAAATTTCTCAATCGCTTTGATAATAGAACCACTAATCAAGCGAGCAAAAATAAAGATGACAAGTGCAACACCAAATCCTGTTAAAAGAACAAAATATTTATAAAAAGTAATTTGTGAGTGAAGAGATTGTGAAGCATTTTTGAGATTTTCACGTTTGAGTTCCACTACTTTTTCAAATTTTTCTCTCGAAGCATCCGCATAAGGAGTAAGTTCACTTTTGTAGGCAGCATAGATGGTAGATGAGTTGGCGGCTATATAAGTAGCATCGAGTGATTGCATCATTTTAAAAGTGTTGTCTAAAAATGTAGATGTACTCTCTTTTGCCGCATCAATAAGCTTTTTTTCATTTTCATCAAGAGCAGTTTTATCTAATTCCAAAAATAGACTATTGATTTTATTGATATTTTTATCAAGTTTATCAATGTTTCTTGTATATTCTCCGCCAAGCATGATATCACGACTGGTACGACTAACAAAATTGAGGTCTTTTTCAATTTCAAGTGCATATGTGGCACCTGCAATTGTTTTCTCTTGGAGAATGCTATATTGGCTTTCTAGGCTACTTAGGGCAATAAAGACAAAAATAGAAGCCCCTATAACTGCCATCGTAGCGGCGGCAACAAGATAATTCATCCGTTTTTTAATACTGATATTCTGTAGAGTTTGTTCAAGTGCCATGGTTATATCCTAATCTTCCGTATATTTGTTTTTACAGTATCGTCATTATAATCATTTTTTTAATACTTTAGTGCCGTTTACTTTTAAAGTTTTCTCCTAAGAAGCATAAGGGTACAATTATGAGATAAATATCAATAATAAAAGCGAACAGTATGATACAGCGACAATCTAAAACTATTCCCCTGGATGGAGAATCACAGTGTGATAAGCGGTCTGAAATTTTGAATTATTTTTCTCAAAGTTTTGATCTTTTTGAATCACTTTTTGAGGTTTTGGCAAATGATGATATTTTTTATAAACAATCTGAACCCACTCGCCATGCGATGATTTTTTATTTTGGTCATACAGCGATTTTTTATATCAATAAGCTTTTGCTTGCAGGGGTATTAGATGAAGGGTTAAGTCCCCATTTTGAAACTCTATTTGCGGTCGGAGTGGATGAGATGACATGGGATGCTCATAATGATGAGTTTCGATGGCCAACAGTACAAGAAGTGAGAAACTATCGAAATAGAGTTAGAGCAACAATGGTTGAGGTGATTGAAACCTTGCCTATGAGCTTGCCTATCACACAAAGTGACCCATTTTGGGCCATATTAATGGGGATTGAGCACGAGCGTATTCATATTGAAACCTCGAGTGTATTGCACCGTCAAATGCCATTGGAGTATATAAAAGCGCATCCGAATTTCCCTTTGTGCCCCATTGCAGGTGATGCACTTGAAAATGTTTTGGTGCATGTAGATGGGGCAAATCTCTTTTTGGGTAAAGGAGATGAGGATAGAGACTTGTATGGGTGGGATAATGAGTATGGGTGTGCTGTATATGAGGTAAAAGAGTTCGAAGTTTCTAAATATCTCGTAAGCAATGGCGAGTATATGGATTTTGTTATGGCAAATGGTTATGGAATTTCACGCTGGTGGGATGATGAAGGATTGAAATATCTCGAAATTCGTGGTGCAAAGTGTCCACCATTTTGGATACTACAAGATGACGGTAAGTATAAATTACGTACGTTGACCCATGAGATTGAGATGCCTTATAATTGGCCCGTTGAGGTTAATGCACTCGAAGCCGAAGCGTTTTGTCGTTGGAAAAGTGCTCAGGACGGTGTGAATTATCGGCTTCCAAGCGAGGAACAGTGGAATGTAATGGCTGGTGACATAGGTGAAATTTTTGATGATGAGAATGCTAATATCAATTTTGCATTGTGCGCTTCGAGTGTCCCAGTAGATATGTTTTCGCACGGAGAGTTGAGTGATGTGGTGGGCAATGTCTGGCAGTGGACACAGACGCAAATGGCACCGCTACCGGGCTTTAAAACTCATCCATGGTACGATGATTTTACCACACCGACATTCGATGGAAAACATAATATTATTAAAGGTGGTTCGTGGGCATCAACTGGAAATGAAATTGTTAAATATTCCCGCTATGCGTTTCGTCGTCATTTTATCCAGCATGCAGGATTTCGGTATGTCGTGGGTGATGATGGTGATGAAAAACAAAAATATGAGATGATTGAGTCGATGTATCGTGAGTGGAAAAAAATCTATGATTGAGTTTGTGGACCGAGAGTCTAGCAATGCTGAAAAATACACTCTTCGTGAACAGCTTTTTGGAGACGCTGCTGTACAACCGTTGTGGGTGGCGGATATGGATATTGCAACGCCAGCATGTGTTTTTGAGGCGGTACAAAAGCGACTGCAACATCGTGTAGTCGGTTACGAACTTATGCCAAATAGTGCTTTTGAAGCGCAAATCGAATGGTTCAAAAAGCATCATGATTTTGTTATGTTACGGGAGTGGCTCTCCTATTCTCCCAGTGTGGTAGCATCGATTGGATGTGCGATACGCTCTTTTAGCGAAGTGGGGGATGAAGTGATAGTGATGAGTCCTGTCTATCCACCATTTTTCCATCAAGTAGCGATTAATAATCGAACAGTGATTCATCATTCACTACACCAAGATAGTGAGGGAAATTATCGTTTTGATTGTCAACTATTGAAACAGCATATTTCCAATAAAACCAAAATGCTTTTGTTATGTTCTCCTCATAACCCAGGAGGACGAGTGTGGAGTGCTGATGAGCTACAAGAACTTGGGCAATTTTGTATAGACAATAATATTATTATCATAAGCGATGAGATACATTGTGATTTAGTCTATGCTAATTATAAACATATTCCTACGCAGAGTATATCTGATGTGATAGCCAATCAAACCGTCACCTTTTTGGGGACAGGGAAAACCTTCAATATGGCAGGATTTTCGATCTCCACGGTGTGTATTGTTTCAAATGATTTACGAGCAAAATTTGAAGCTGAGCTAAAAAAAATACATTGGGGAGAGGGCGCGGTGTTCTCGCACGTGGGATTTGAAGCAGCATATTCTAATGGTGAGACGTGGTATAATGAATTAATGGGGCATTTGACGCTTAATCGACAAAAATTGATTGATTTTTTTGTATCAACACCGATTAAAATGACGATTCCTCAAGCCACTTATTTGGCGTGGTTGGATTGTCGTGCGTTGGGAATGGGTGATAAGCAATTACGAGATTTTTTTGTGTATGAGGCAGGTTTGGGGCTGAGCGCAGGGCTTAGCTTTGGGCGTGAGGGATCAGGATTTATGAGACTCAATTTTGCTGTTTCACTTGAGATGTTAGAAGCTGCTTTGGAAAATATTAGCAATGCATTAAAGGGGAGGGGGTATGATTGAGACGATTTTAAATCTTTATGAAATGGATTATTTTCGATTTATTCTGACATTACTTTTGAGTTTTTTGACAGGTCTAGAGATGAGAGAGTATAAAAATACGTTGGAAAAGGCTTATTTTATTGGGACTGTACGCACTTTTACGCTGATTGGAATGTTGGGGTATGTTTTGTATATTCTTGACCCATCGTGGCGGCTTTATATGGTGGGTCTTGGAATTTTGGCATTGTTATTTGGTCTCTTTTATTATCACAAACTTCACGAGGAGCAAAAAGGGATCATTAGTTTGCTGGCAGCATTGCTAGTGTATACCTATGCACCCATCATAATGACGCAAGCCTTGTGGTTAACGGCACTTATTTTTGTATCGATTATTTTTATTGTGAATGCAAAAACACAAGTACAAGCTCTTTTGGAAAATGT
>CAMBHX010000007.1 GCA_945867285.1 Sulfuricurvum sp. IAE1 | reverse complement strand
TTTTTTAGTGTATCCTATCTCAACCCCAGAGATTTTAGCGCTTCCAAACACAACAAGGTAGATGATACCTGTGTGGGTGGTGGTGCAGGGATGGTGATGTCGACACAGCCATTATTTGATACGCTCAAAACATTGGATGATGAGGCTTATATCATTTTTGTAGCCCCTGTTGGGAAACAATTTACCCAAAATGATGCAAAACGTTTGGCTAAAAAAAGTCATATTGTTTTTGTTAGCGGTCGCTATGAGGGAATTGATGAGAGGGTGCTGGAAACCTTTGCTCACGAAGTCTTTAGTATTGGTGATTACGTCCTCACAGGAGGCGAGTTACCCTCACTTGTGATGAGTGATGCAATCGTACGAAATATCGATGGTGTATTAGGAAATAGCAGTTCTTTGGAGATGGAGAGTTTCGAATCGCCACTTTTGGAAGCACCTACGTTCACAAAACCAGCGATATATGAGGAAATGGGTGTTCCATCAGAATACCTAAAGGGAAATCACGCTAGAATTCTAGCACTAAAACTAGCTTTGTCTGAATGCAAAACAAAATATTTCAGACCACAACAGCTACTGAAGCATACAATAAGGACGTCTTATGAAAAATAAATACATTGCTGCTTTTGAGCAAGCACAAATCGCTGGGAAAGATATTCCTCTATTCCGTGCAGGTGACACCCTTCGTTTAGCGGTTTCTATTACAGAGGGTGAAAAAACTCGTGTACAAAGTTATGAGGGCGTATGTATCTCTATTCGTGGTGAGGGCACTGGCCGTACTATTACTGTTCGTAAAATCGGAGCAAATGCTATCGGTATCGAGCGTGTATTCCCAATCTACAGCGATAGCTTAGAAAAAATCGAAGTTCTTCGTCGTGGACGTGTTCGTCGTGCGAAATTGTTTTATCTTCGTGACCTTGCTGGTAAAAAAGCACGTATCAAAGAGATTCGTCGCCCTAAGGCATCAGCTCTATAGTCTTCAAAGAGCTAGCCACATCTTAAAGATGTGGAAAAAGCTTATTCCCTTATACTTTCTTAATTTATTTTTACTCTTTCTTAATTTTCTATATCACTGGAGCAATAAGCAATATTACAAAAAAGCATGCCCTTGAATGCATAGAGTGTTCCAAAATTTGAGCTTTGAAACTGTATTCATCCCGAAAATCTTACTGCAAAATTAAGAGGTAGTAATAAGGTGGGGATAGAAGTTATATTATTTATCCTCCCTTGAGAGCACGTTCCATGTCACGTTTAATATCTTTTTCTTTGAGGTCACTGCGTTTATCATAGAGTTTTTTTCCCTTGGCGATGGCAACTTGGAGTTTGAAAATATTGCGGTCATTGAGATAGAGTGAAAGTGGTACAAGTGTAAACCCCTCTTTTTCAACTGCTTTATGCATTTTCTCGATTTGTTTTTTGTGCAATAAGAGCTTGCGGCTTCCTCGCTCTTCGTGGGCATAGAAATGATTGGTAGTTGCCAAGATCCCAATATGTACATTAAAAACAAACGCTTCACCTCGGATGATTTTGATAAATCCGTCTTTGAGATTGACGCGTTTGTCTCGTAGCGCTTTAACCTCTGAGCCTTGGAGTACAAGACCTGCTTCAAATTTTTCTTCGATATAAAAGTCAAAAAAAACTTTTTTATTTGTGGCTATGGTTTCGCCCATGTTGATTCCTGATGATTGCTTGTGGCGAAATTATAGCTTATATCTGAGATTAAAAAATACAAAACCTAAACAGAATAAAAGGGTTGTTAGAGATAAAGTCCCCAAAATAGTAGATACGGTAGCACCAAAATGGATGGCCATCATGCAAAGCAAGGAGCCTGCAACCATAAAAAGGGCATTGAAGATATTGTTAGCGGCAATAACACGTGAGCGAACAGTGGCATCACTGGTGCGTTGAACGATGGTGTAGAGGGGAACACTAAATATTCCTCCTAGTATGCCGATGAGAAGTGTATCCAAAAGCAGTCTATACAAAGTGATATTTTCAAAGAGTGCTATGGTGTCCTGAAAGGTTATAGTACAATAGGCAAAATCCATCCCAAAAATTCCCATTCCCATAGCTCCCATAATAATAAGACTTATTCTTACAGTGTGATGTGATAAAAATGCGTAAATAATGGATCCTAGTGCGATACCGACGGTAAATAGAGTTAAAAATACTGTAACGAGGCTGGCCGTTGCATGAAGAGTGGTGTTGACTATAGTGGGGAAATAGGTGAGAAAAAGAGCACCATACAGCCAAAACCATGAGATGCTAAGGATTGAAAAAAACAGTGTACGATTGGCATAAGCGTAACCAATTGCACGTACCGTTTGGGTGAAAATAGTAAATCTTACAGGAAGGATATTTGGAGCCAGTGAGCCAGCTGGAGGAATAGTACGGCTGGCACTGTAGCCTATGATAGCGATACTGGTGCCAATGAGACCTGCTATGGTACCGCCATGAGTGATCTGTCCAAAAACACCTCCCAGAATTGCACCCATCAAAATGGCAATAAATGTTCCTGACTCCATAAGAGTATTGGCGCTCACGAGTTCATTATCGTGAAGATGTTGTGGGAGAATGGAATATTTTAGTGGACCAAAAAATGTCGAGTGCAATCCCATACCAAAGATGATAAAAGCTAACAGTTCAAAAGAGTGGAGGAAAAACCCGATGGTAGCCAATGTCATGAGGAAAATTTCCAAGAGTTTTATTATGCGTGCAATGGCAGCTTTGTCAAAAGTATCACAAAGCTCTCCAGCCAGTCCAGAAAAAAGAAAAAATGGAAGGATAAAGAGCCCTCCGATGAGAGGTGCGATAATGGCACTGTTTAGAGTTGTCCAGGAAGAGGCTTGAAATACGACCAAAATAACGAGGGTGTTTTTGAGAATATTGTCGTTAAGTGCTCCAAGTACCGAGGTGGCGAAGATGGGGGCAAAACGTCTCGTACACAAGAGATAAAAAAATCGGTTCACTCTAACGCACTAGCCATTGATTTGAGTGTGACGTAATCAGTTTTACCTGAACCTAAGAGTGGAATGTCGGCTATAAACTGAATTTTTTTAGGAACAGTAATTTCGCCAAATCCAAGACTCTTTGCTATTTTTATCAAGGTGTCTCTTTTTAAATCGGGAGAGGTTGTGAAAAGGATAATGGTTTCACCCCGATTTTCGTCATTTTTTGATGAGGCGGCATGGATAAAATCAGGCGATGCGCTTTGAGCTAAAATCTCAACGGATTCGAGTGATACCATTTCTCCAGCAATTTTGGCAAACCGTTTGACCCGTCCTATAATACGGATATAGCCTTGATCGTCAACAGTGACAATATCTCCAGTATCATACCACCCCTCTCCCGCGCTACTGCTAGGTTTTTCCAAAATGCCTGGATTGGTGCTACGCAGATAGCCACTCATGAGATTTCCTCCACTCACATGGAGTACTCCGCCTTCGTCAATTCCTTCAACGGATGTTAGAATATAAGAAATCCCTGGTAGTAGTTGACCGACTGTCCCGCTTTTATAGGCCATTTTACTGTTAACAGCGATGACGGGTGCTGCTTCAGTAGCGCCGTAGCCCTCAAAAATACGAAGTCCAAATTTTTCAAACCATAGATCTCGAACGCTTTGAGAAAGTTTTTCAGCACCCGCCACGACATAACGAAGATTGTAAAAATCATACACATGAGCATTTTGGGCATATTGACCTAAAAAGCTATTGGTTCCAAATAGCACCGTACAAGAGCGGTCATAAGCGATTTCAGGAATAGTTTTATAATGTAAAGGGGAGGGGTATAAAAATATTTTCATCCCGCCAAACAAAGGAAGTAGTGTCCCAGCAGTCAATCCAAAGGAGTGAAACATGGGTAGAACATTGAGGACTTTATCGTCTGTGGATAGATCAAACATAGAACGTATCTGTGCAATATTAGCGAGAAGTGCGTTGTGGGATAAAACAACACCTTTGGGCAATCCTTCGGATCCTGAGGTAAACAAAACAGTAGCAGGAGCACTTGGAGTCTGATCACATGAAGCATGTTTGGGGAAATGTAGTGCATATCCCATGAGCCAAAGTTTGTCCATAAGGGTAAATTGTGGTTTTAAATCTTCCAGATAGATAATCGTGAGAGCCTTGAGAGCTTCGAGCTTATTTTCGAGTTTTGCTTGTTCGATAAAAGCTCTCGAGGTGATAATGGTGTTAACGCATGCAGCGGCACATGAGCTTTTGAGAGAATCGACACCTGCGGTGAAATTGAGCATGGCTGGAATACGTCCAAAGGCACCAAATCCTAAAATAAGGGCTAGTGTAGGGACAGCAGTGGGCATAAGTATTCCCACTGTCTCATGTTGTTGGGTATGTTTGGAAACAAGACGCCCAAGGGCTAGCGACATTTTGAGCACATCTTTGTACGAGCATTCGATGAGCTTGGTGTCTTCGAGGACACGACGTGCTGGACCATACTCTTTCATAGCGAGTAAAAAAGCTTCAAAGAGGGTGTTAGACGTTCGAGCTTCGTAGATGCTGTGTTGCATCAAGGCCCTCATGGCTTCTCCGGCATCAGCGTGCTGTTGTGAAGATGAGGTGTAGTGGTCAACATTGAGTCTTTGGGGGGCGCAATAGGTAACTGTAATTTGAGGAAGCAGTCGTCTCGGATGTTCTTGGGGCATACGTGATAGCGGGCTAAAGTGGGCTCCATTGATGACAATCGGCAGGATATTGGAGCCCGTTTTGGCAGCTACAAAAGCGCCTCCTTCATAAATCTTCATCAATCCGCCCGTAGTGGTGATACGCCCTTCGGGAAAGATAACGACTGTTTTACCGTGCTCGATAAGACGGATAATCGTTTTTATCCCCATGGGATTAGTGGGGTCAATGACCAAATAGTCACTCAGTTTTAGGAGAAAATTGATGATGGGGCGTTGCGCTATTTGAGTATTGATAACAAAGATAGGGGAAATCGGGAGAACTAGACCCAAAATCAGACCATCAAGAAACGATTGATGGTTGGCAATAATGATATTTCGATCACCCTGAAGCTTTAGCTCCCCTACGATTTTAATCCGGAATAAAAAAAATAATAGTTTACGTAAAAGCGTTTTAAGCATTTATACTAACCTCTGTGCACGAAAAAAACTGCTACCGCTACCACTAAAAAACCACCCTTCTTTTTCATGTAGTTCGTCATAGCATCCCAGTGCTGCACCATAAAGGTCATTGGCGCTTTTGGGATCCATTGAGGACAAAATATCTCGTGAGGGGGTTGACTCGAGATCAAGCGCTTCTTGTGATGAAATAGGGGCATAGAGATGTTCTCGATAATAACGATACACAGCAGGGGTACTGATTTGGAGTGCAGGTGTAATGACCTCGAAATCAATCAATGGTTCATTGAACTGCCGAACTATTTCTCCGATACCTGTGACGTTGGCACTATCGTAACCATGGAGGAAAAAGGGGACATCGGCACCGACGCGGGTTCCAATGTCACAAAGTTCATCGAGCGTAAGATCGAGATGGAGCTGTTCATTACACATAATCAAAAAAGTTGCCGCATCGCTACTTCCGCCACCAAGCCCTGCAAAGGATGGAATTTTTTTGTCCACACAAATAGCATTGTTTTCTATAAAAGTACTTAGTTTATCGCTGCGAGTTGCACTTTGAAGATATTTGTACGCCTTATAGATAGTGTTGGAATGTGTTTGGCAATCAAATTCACCTCGAATCTCAAACTCAGGGGTCAATTTTGGCTCAAACCATAAGGTGTCAAAGAGATTTGAGACACGCATAAATCGAGAAGTGATAGTGTGATACTCACCCCGTATTCCAGTAATTTTAAGAAAAATATTGACTTTGGCGAACGCTTGATATTTCTTCATAGTTTGAATTTAGATGTCAGCTGATGTAACAGTGATTCATCGGATGTACTAGCTGCCTTATTAGAATCGCATACTGCGCCAATAAGTTCACTGCGCAATACCCGTATGTCAGCAGGGGCATCAATGCCAAGTTTTACGACTCCTTTGTCGATGGAGACAACTTTGAGGGTGATAGAATCTCCGATGAGGATTGATTCGTCTAATTTGCGTGAAAGTATTAACATGCCTCAACCTTGTTTAAAATATAACTGATTTTGTCATCACGTATCTCGATAATCGAAATAGTATCACCATTGTCGAGCCAATAGGTACCATTGTCTGGAATGTCAAAAAGTTCCCGACTCAGTGGTTGACCCATTAAAATTGTTTCTAATGTTCCATTATAGCGGTTTTTGGGCAAGCACAGAGCGGTTTTGATATCGATTTCTTTCTCATCATCGTACACAAATTGCCCTTCATTGAGACGCTCTAGGGCACTGAGGCTACCCTCATATCCAAGATTATCTGCAATCATTTCTCCAAGAGAACGAATATAGCTCCCTTCTGAAACGGTGGCCTCAAAGGTGACAAAGGGGTGACAATAATGGAGCAGTTGAATATCATACACGGTCGAGGTGATTGTTTTTAGTTCCACATCAATCCCAGCTCGTGCAAACTCATAAGCACGTTTCCCATTGAGACGTTTGGCACTAAATTTTGGCGGTAAATAGGTGAGCTCACCTGTGAGGGATGCGATAGTAGTACGTAGTGTCTCAAGATCGATAGGCGTAACAGTCTCGACGCTCTCAACTCCCTCAATATCCAAGGTAGGTGAATAAGCTCCCAGCCACAATGTAGCTTTGTAACGTTTGGGCGTTTTGGCTAAAAATCGAAAAAGTCTCCCATGATTGCCAAAAGCGATAATCAGTACCCCTTTGGCAAAAGGGTCTAATGTTCCCGAAAAGCCTGCTTTTTTTACCCCATAACGACGTTTTATTCGACCCAGATAATGATTGGAACTAATACCAGCGGGTTTTTTGACAACAAAAAGACGGTTCAAAGTTTCTCCACAAATGAGGCTAAAATATCACGTTTGCTACCACCAAAATTTATGAGCAATTTGAACTCACGTCCCGATTTACTGACTCCTTCAACGCGGCCAGGCCCAAATATTTTGTGACGTACTAAATCTCCTTTTTTGTAGGAGGTGTTTTTTTCTAGTCGCAATGATCCTTCACATAGTCCTGCTTCGTTAATAAAACGACTTTTTGAGAGCTCGGTACGTCGACCTTTGTAAAAGCGACTGTTGACGCTAGAGAGGGTTAGATGTATTTTGGCTCGTGTGATGGCGACGTATCCTAGTCGTCGCTCCTCTTCAAGATCGCTGCCATCACCAATGAGAGGTAAAAATCCCTCTTCCATCCCGATGACAAAGAGATGCTCAAATTCAAGACCCTTGGAAGCGTGAATACTCATGATATAGATACTCTCTCCCTCGACTTGGTCTTGATCGCTTTGGAGTGTGATGTCGTTGAGAAATTCGGCAAGCGACATATCTGGATTTTGGGTGATATAGTCACGAAAGAGACCATAAAACTCATCTACGTTGGCAATTTTTTCGGCTTCATCGGGCAGACCTTTGAGTGTCTCTTTGATACGGAACGCATCTTCAAAAAAGTCAATAAAGTTGTAGAGTGCCTCATTGCTGCGTGCTTGTAGATCTAAAATTTCACGGGCGAAAAGACGCAGTTCACCTACGCTCTTTTTGCGAACCAGTGTTTCAAGCGTTGCATCAGTGGAGGTGGTGATGTATTCAAACATCGAAAGACCTGCGTCCATGGAGTTAAGCTCTAGTTTATCCAAAGCTGCTTTACCAAGTCCTCGTTTGGGTTTGTTGATGATTCGTTTGAGGGAAAAATTGTCATGGACATTGATGATGACACGCAAATAGCTGATGAGGTCTTTGATTTCGGCTCGGTCATAGAACCTCAATCCCCCTACGAGACGGTATCCAACACCTGCACGGTTGAGTCCCTCTTCGAGTGACCGTGAGAGGGCATTGATACGGTACAAAACGGCGATTTCACTAGCTCGTACACCGCTATCGAGCAGTTTACGTATTTCAGTAGCTACTTTTTTGGCCTCTTCGGTTTCATCGTGGGTGTTAAATACAGCAACGGCATCTCCTCCGGCTTTGGTAGCGATCAGTGTTTTTCCGTGCCGGGTGCGATTGTGTTCGATGAGGGCATTGGCAACGGTAAGAATGGGTTGAGTGGAGCGGTAGTTGTGCTCAAGTTTGACGACGGTGGTGCCGGTAAAATCTTGGTCAAATTCGAGAATATTACGGACATGCGCCCCTCGCCATCCGTAGATGCTTTGATCGTCATCTCCTACGACACAGAGATTGTTATGTGTTGAACATAATTTTTGGAGCAGTTGAAGCTGAAGTTCGTTGGTGTCTTGGTACTCATCAATCATAATATAACGGTATCGTTCACTGGTATTACGACATAAATCGTCGTTCTCGTTGAGGAGTTTGAAAGTGAGGCATAGCAGATCATCAAAATCGACGAGGTTGTTACTGGCCAAATAAGCTTGATACTCTTCATAAATTTTGGCGATGTGTTTATAGTTGGTAAGCTCTGCTTGTCGGTATGCTTCATCGGGCTCGATGAGGGAATTTTTATAGCGGGATATTTCACTGGCAACCAATGCAGTAGGAAGGTCAGAATTTATTTTTTTGAGAATCTTTTTTTTATCATCGGTATCGATAACGACAAAAGTATTGCTTCGTCCCATGAGATGAATATTGGACTTTAGAAAAAGAAGTCCAAATTTGTGAAAGGTACACAGTAGCGGCGGATAGGTATTGTTGGAGATAAGGCTCATGGCACGCTCTCGCATCTCTTTGGCAGCTTTGTTGGTAAAAGTCAAAGTAAGTGTTTGGCTGGCGGGTACACCTACAACATCGAGTAAATAGGCAAGGCGTGACGTAATTGTTTTTGTTTTTCCACTTCCAGCACCTGCTAGAATAAGGACAGGCCCATCAATTTGTTCAACGGCAGATTTTTGTGCGTCGTTGAGAGCATCGAAAATTTTATCCATTCCTGATATACCTTTTAGCCTATATAATATTTATTATAGCCAATTTTTGTGCAAAAGTTTAAACGTGTTTTATATCTTGCAATTATCATAATTGTAGGTTATAATACGTATATATACTTTACTTATGGGAATTATTATGTTAAAAGATTTTGCAAAACTCCTCACTTTTTTGACTGTGGTAAAAGAAAAAAGTTTTTCTAAAGCATCGGCGAAGCTTGGAATTTCACAGCCAGCGGTAACACAACAGATTAAATTTTTGGAAGATTACCTCGATACTCGTATCGTTGAGCGTAAAAAGAATGGGATTAAACTCACCAAAGAAGGTGAAGATTTGTACCGAATCGCCGTAAAGCTTGAAAAGGCGATTCTAACTAGTGAAAAAGATTTATTAAAAATCATTAATAAAGAATTTACGTTTGTTGTTGGAGCTTCGTATGCTATTGGTAACTATGTATTGCCAACCTATTTGCAGCAACTGAAAGAAAAAATCAATAATGAAGTACATATTCGTGTAGCATTTTCTCAAGATATTCTTGATCAGTTGACAGATAAAAAAATTGATATCGCCTTAATTGAATCGCCAATTTTTCAAGACGGTTTGATTTATCGTGAGTGGGAAGAAGACGAATTGGTGATTTTCTCTAATCAGCCTATTCCCAAGCAATTACGCAAAGAAGACTTGTACAAATTTGACTGGATTTGCCGTGACGAACATTCCCATACTCGTAAACTCACCTCAGAAGTGTTTGAAGAGATCGGTGTTGAATGTTCCAGCTTTAGTGTTATTGGGGTAGTGGCAAGTTCTACAGCAATCAAAGAGACCATTTTACGCTCACCCAAAGATGCGCCTCGTCCTATCGTATCAGTTATCTCCCGTCATGTTATTCAAGACGAAATCGAAGAAGGAAGATTGTTCGAAGCACGTATTAAAAACTATAAGATTAAGCGCAAGTTTTACATAGTCTACAGTAAAGAGCGCAAGCACGATGCCTTTATCGACAATGTCGTGACCTATTTATTAGGATTAAAACTCTAATCGGTATTACGCCCTAAGATGAATTTATCTAGTGGAAGGACAAAAGTCTCTATAGCTTCTTAGCGCTTCCGGTGTCTTTGGGACACGGGAAAAATCTACCCCTCTATCACTTCTTCAAAAGCTTTTGATTTTCAGGATTGTTAAGAAAACTATTCATAGAGTTCTGAACCCCTTCATTTTTCTCAATATTAGCAGGGGTTGTTTTCTCATAGGGGAGTGCAAGATTGATGAGAATAGGGGTGTCGTCTACTATGACCTGAGCGATAGACAACAGTGGAACACTCACAAAACTTCCCACATTTTCAGCACCAAAACCTGCTTCAAATACCAACATGTCATCATTGATACGAGCACTTTCAAAGGTATACCCCGCAAGAAAAAAGAGGGTCAAAGATTTAAATTCGTTTTCGATATGTGGTGGAAGCTTAGGATCAAAAAATACGTGGTCAAGCTTGCACAGCACACCGAAGTTTTGATCATTCTCAAACAAATAGATGAGCATGTCTCGAACTTGACTTTCCATGACACGGGCAAATGAGGGATTTTTAATAATATCGTAGAGCATGGATATATAAGCCTTGTTTTTAGGGAATTATACCATTTTCCATTTCAATACACCCTATCATCGCATTCATCATCATTATCTTTTGAGCATTAAGGGCAATATCTGGGGTAATGTTTGAAGGAATGAGTAGTTTTTCATCTAAAAGTCGCTGGCGTGTAGTGCCTTGCAATAACGGTGTCTTGGGTGTATGCCATTGGTTGTTGATAAAAAAAGCAACATTAGCGATAGTGGTATCGGTTACCAATCCGTGTTTGATAATTAAAACATCGTCACACCCATTGCGTTGCTCATACAGTGCATCCAGAGAAGAACGATTGGTGGATTTTAGGGAGTAATCAATGGTATTGTCGATAAGGAGGCGTAAAGTAGAAGGGACTTTTAGTGTATAGGGATGATAGCCAATGGTAAATGTTGTCGCGTCATAGATAAAGCGACAGCGATAGAGAGCATTATCGGGAGGTGTAATAAGGGTGACTAAATCATATGGGGTGTGTATATCGAGTGTTTCAAGGGTATTGTTGAGTCGTTTTTGATGATAACCAAGGTGCAAAGGTTTCCCGTTGTTGCACGCAATGGTCTCTAAAAAAGTGTTAGTGTTCAAACAGTGCAGTACTCAAATAGCGTTCAGCGGTATCACACAAGATGGTTACAATAGTCTTGCCTTTATTTTCTGGGCGACTCGCCACTTGAAGTGCTGCATGAACGTTAGCACCTGCGGATATTCCAACCAGTAGGCCCTCATCACGTGCGAGCTTTTTGGAAGCTGCTATTGCGTCTTCATTGCTAACCGTGATGACTTCATTATAAAGGGTGACATTGAGAACATCTGGGACAAAGCCTGCTCCAATTCCTTGAATTTTATGAGGACCTGCATTGCCACCTGAAAGGACACATGAATCTTTGGGCTCAACTGCGATGATTTCAATATTGGGAAGGGCCTCACGAAGCGCTTCACCTGTTCCTGTGATGGTACCACCTGTACCCACAGCAGCGACAAAAATATCGACTTTTCCATCGGTATCACGTAAAATTTCTTGGGCAGTTGTAGTGCGGTGAATAGCAGGATTGGCAGGATTAGCAAATTGTTGTAGCACAATAGAATTTGGAGTGGAATTGTTGAGCGAATTTGCTTCCTCTATTGCTCCTTTCATCCCTTGAGAAGCTGGAGTCAATACGAGATTAGCGCCAAGTGCTATAAGAAGATTTCGTCGTTCAATACTCATCGATTCAGGCATGGTGAGAGTGAGCTTAAGCTTTAAAGCTGCGCAAATAGATGCCAAAGCGATACCTGTATTTCCGCTAGTTGGCTCAATAATGAGAGTATCGGAGGTGATCTTGCCCTCATCCATAGCTGTTTTGATCATGTTAAAACCGATACGGTCCTTGACAGAGCTAGTGGGATTCATAAACTCACACTTACCTAATACTGTTGCACCCGAATGAGCTGAAACAGCATTGAGATGTACGAGAGGTGTGTTACCGATAAGCTCGGTGATATTGGTGGCGATGTTCATGCAGACCCCAAATTTTTTCTTTTATTTAATGTTACACACTAAAACGAACTTGTCCGTTTTAGTGGCAGGGACAAACGTCCCTACAACCCCCTAAAGCTACGAAAAGTAGACTGTTCGAGAATTCATGCTTAGCTATTATAGACAAAAAATACCAAAAAACCAAAGAAGATTTAGTAAATCACTGATGTTCCTTTAGAATTAGCACTATGAAATACTATCGAATGGTTCTTTCGTGCATAAAAACGTATCAATAAGTTTTGTAATGTTGGTTCAATGGAGGGCTTGAACCATCCGTTGTTGCTCATAGCGATGAGGTAGTGTGTATCCTCACTATAGAGCTCTTTTCGTGTGGCTTCATAGCAAATTGCATTACGAAATTTGACCCCTTTGATTACAAAATCTGTAGGCTTTTCGGCAGTGACAAAATCCAATCCCCCTCCAAATATTTCACGATTAACCCATGTTTTTAAAAAGGATGGCAGAGGGATATATTCCCCAAACGGGACGAGAATCATCTTTTTGGCAACGGTGATTTTTCCATGATCAAAGAGATATGAGACGTTATAGTGCAATCCATTTTCTTCATGAAGTGTTCCAGTGAGTATTGGTATTGTGTTGGAAAGTTGTTGGAGGTTTAAGATAAGCTCTGGGGATTGATTCATGTACAATGCAAAAGCTGATTCGGGTAAAACAACTAAGTCATAGTGTTTGTCAATAGCATCCATAATAGCTTCAAAATTGGCGTTGATAATACTACTTTGTTGGTCTTGTTGCCATTTTAGATCTTGTGAAATCGACGTTGAGACGAGCATGATTTTCAAGGGCGGTCTGATTGGTGGAGTGTAGGTAGTTTGTATGACAATAGGGAGAAACAGAAATGGAACGAATCTTTTCCAATATGAAAACCATGATGTCGATGCGATAATAGCTAATGTAAGGGCAAATTGCCATTTTTCAAATCCAATATAGCTCTCAATAAAAATTAGTTCAGGCTGCATCCAGTTAAAGTCAACAGGATAAAAAAAGGTGAGTCCAAATAGGATGAGTCCTCGTACCCATGGATTGGATGTGAGACCTAAGCTTCCGAAATACAGTGCATAGACCAACCCAAATCCAAAGGCAACAGGCCATACTGCCCATGCCATGTCGTAGTATTGAAAACTGTACCCTATCCAGTAGAACCACAACAGTCCAATCCAGAATCCTACAATAGGCAAGCTAATGCGGGGTGCGTGTAAAAGTCCATAAAGAGCACTTAGTGCCATTAGGGTATTAAGGAGTTTATTGGTGATCGCAAAATATTCACAATAGATAAAGGAACTAAAGCTCAGCGCAATGAGCAATGGTAGAGTCGTTTGTACGTGGAGGGGATGTGATAGTAATTTCATGGTAGATATTATAGCGTTGTAACCATATTTAAAGTATAATGGACGACTTTTATTTTAACGCCCAAGGATTTCTATGGAAATGGTTACACAACTTCTCCCTTTTGTTTTTTTGATCGCAATTATGTATTTTGTGATTATTCGTCCACAACAACAGCAAGCTAAAAAGCATGCGCAAATGTTGTCTTCATTGGTAAAAGGTGACAAAATCGTCACTACAGGCGGCTTGATTGTCGAAATTCAAAAAATTGAAGAGACTTTTTACTCGGTAAAATTTAATAACGACGTAATCGGGCGCTTGGTCAAAGACGCTGTTGCGCGAAAGTACGAGGATGAAGCTTAATTTTCGTCTCGTTTTACTGATTATTGCTACTGTTTTTGGGATTATTTTTTCTCTTCCTTCTCTCACGCAAAGCGAGCGTGGCGCTAAAGTTACTCTTGGTCTGGATTTACAAGGCGGATTGCACATGGTGCTTGGGGTCAAGCTCGATGAGGCAGTAACGTCTCAGCTCAAATCTGTCGCATCCGGAATAGGGCGATATGCCGAGAATAATGATATCGTTATCGATGCACTTTCGGCACATCATGACAGCGTAACATTCGAGTTATTGGATGAAGATGAGGCAACCAAGCTCGATGAGTATCTCAAAAAAGTTGAGGGAACCGTGGTCAAAGCTACTGACGGTGTCTATACGGTTGCTATGACTCCAGCAGCGGTTGAAAAACTCAAAGTTCAAGCGGTGGATCAGGCTATTGAGACGATCCGTAATCGTTTGGATCAGTTTGGTCTTGCGGAGCCTACGGTTGCGAAACAAGGGGTGGATAAAATCCTTGTGGAGCTTCCAGGGATTAAAACTCAAGAAGAAGAGCAGCGAGCACGTGAGCTTATCTCTCGTGCAGCAAAATTGGAGCTTATGGCTATCGATGAAGATCGAGCAATGCGTGTCAATGAACTTAGTGAGGTAGAGGCGGCAGATTTTGGGGATAAAATCCTCCCTGATGCTTTGATGCCACAGGGTAAACATTTGGTGCATGAGATTCCTATTTTGGATGGTTCGATGCTCACAGATGCTCAAGTGGGATACGACCAAAATAACAATCCCGTTATTAATTTCACTCTCAATTCTGATGGTGCACAAATTTTTGGCGATTTTACCGGTAAAAGTGTCGGTAAACGTTTGGCGATTGTATTGGATGGCAAAGTCTATTCCGCACCTGTGATTAACGAACGTATCGGCGGAGGTTCTGGACAAATCAGCGGAAGCTATACGACGGCTGAGGCGAATGATTTGGCGATAGCACTACGTTCAGGCGCTCTTTTGGCACCGATTTATATGATGGAAAAACGCTCTGTTGGGCCAAGTTTGGGTGCGGACAGTATCCGTGCGGCATTGCTGGCGCTGGTGAGCGGTTTTACCCTCGTCATTGTATTTATGATGTTTTATTATGGTCTGGCTGGGGTTATTGCTAATCTCGCTGTTGTTATCAATCTCTTCATAATTTTAGGATTGATGTCGCTGATGGGTGCTACGCTTACATTACCTGGGATGGCGGGTATCGTATTACACATCGGGCTTGCCGTTGATGCCAATATTATCATCAATGAACGTATTCGTGAGGGTTTACGAGCAGGTGTTCCCACTCGTAAAGCAATTGCAGATGGTTATTCCAAGGCCATGCGGGCGATTTTGGATTCCAATATCACTCAGTTGTTGGCGTGTACAATATTGTATGTCTACGGTACGGGTGCTATCAAAGGATTTGCAGTAACGCTCTCTATGGGATTATTAGCCTCAATGTTGACAGCAATCGTCGGGTCATATGGAATCTATCTACTCTTTATGAGTCGTATTGAAAAAAGTAAAAATTATACCCTTTGGTTTGGTATGACTCGAAAGGCACATTAATATGGAACTTTTTAAAGAAGACAAGGTTTATAACTTTCTAGGGAGGGGCAAGCTTTTTTTTATTGCCTCGTTTGTCCTTTTCTTTCTCGCAATTGGTGTCATTGCGGTCAAAGGGTTTTCGTTCGGGATTGATTTCACGGGCGGAACGGTTGTTCAGGTCAAATACGCGACGGTAGCACCTATCGATAAAATTCGTGAGAGTCTACAAAAAAATGAACTTTTTGAGCATGCTACAGTTACCGAGTTTGGTTCACCCAACGAAGTAGTCATCAAGACTCCTGCATCGACAGTAGGACTTGCTAATGATATCGGGGATACAACAGCAAAGATATTAGCAGGTACGGGTGATTTTGAAATCCGTCGTGTCGATATGGTAGGACCCAAAGTGGGTGATGAACTGCGAGTCAAAGGCTTAACTGCATTTTTACTCACTCTTATGGCGATTATGGCGACGGTGACGTTTCGCTATGAGTGGCGTTTTGCGTTAGCAGCAGTTATTGCTATTGTTCATGATATCGTTATTACATTTGGATTTGTATCGTATTTCGAGGTCGATTTTAACATCGAGAGCGTTGCGGCATTGCTGATGATTTTGGGATACTCTATCCATGACACCATTATCGTCTATGACCGTGTCCGTGAACATATTGAAGAGTCCAAAGAGACGAATTTCGTCCAGATTATAAACGAAGCAGTATCACGAACACAGTCTCGTACAACCCTCACGTCATTGACGGTTTTCTTTGTTGTCTTGACCCTCTTTGTCTTTGGTGGAGATATTATGATGGGCTTTAGCTTCCCGATGCTTATCGGTGTGATTGTGGGGACGTATAGCTCGATTTTCGTCGCTTCACAGCTTGTTGTATGGACAGGATTTAGTGTTGAGGGCTACCGTAACGGTTTGGCCCAAAAAGAGCGAAATCGTGCCGAAAAAGAGAAGATGCGTGCCCAGTTTGAACAGGGGATTGTGTAACAATAAGCCTATTGGCTTATTTGGTATTTAATCGCATACTTATCGTAAATACGATAGAATCATCCCTAATAATACAAACACTTTAGGGTATACAAATATGAACTATTCTCCATCCATTATCGAGACAAAATGGCAACAATTTTGGAGCGACAATAAAAGCTTCGAGCCTACTGAAGACTTCACTAAACCCAAAAAATACATCCTCAGCATGTTCCCTTTCCCGAGTGGACGCCTGCATATGGGGCATGTCCGTAACTACACGCTTAGTGATGCATTCGCACGCTACTATCGACAAAATAGTTTTAATGTTCTTCATCCTATCGGATTTGATAGTTTTGGAATGCCTGCTGAAAATGCCGCTATTAAAAACGGTTCTCATCCTAAGGGTTGGACGTACGATAATATCGACTATATGAAACAAGAGTTTGCCTCATTGGGCTTTTCATTTTCAAAAGATCGTGAGCTTGCCACCAGTGATGAACTCTATACGAAATTTGAGCAAGGCTTTATTATTGATATGTATGAGCGTGGGCTACTGTATCGTAAAAAAGGGATGCTCAACTGGTGTCCTCATGATTTGACGGTATTAGCAAATGAACAAGTGGTCGACGGGTGTTGTTGGCGCTGTGATACGCCGATTGTCAAAAAAGATATGAATCAGTATTATTTTAAAATCACTCAGTATGGCGATGAGTTACTCGAAGATTTGAAAAAACTTGAGGGTGGTTGGCCCAAACAAGTCCTCACGATGCAAGAGAATTGGATCGGTAAATCCAATGGATTGGCGTTTGATCTCTTTTTTGATGAGGAGAGTAAGACAAAGCTGGGTGGAGAATTTGAGAACTTCGATGTTTTTACCACTCGTCCTGACACGATTTACGGCGTCTCTTATACGGCGCTCGCACCTGAGCATCCTATTGTTTCGTATATGATTGATAATGCTCTTTTGAATGTTGAGGTCATCGAGCAAATCAAAGTGATGAAAAACAGCTCTAGTATCGATCGTCAAAAAGAGAAATCGGGTGTTCTATTAGGGCTGAATGTTATTCACCCACTAACTCAAAAAATTATCCCTGTATGGGTAGCCAACTTTGTTCTCATGGACTATGGCAGCGGTGCAGTCATGGCGGTTCCTGCCCATGATGATAGAGATTTTGATTTTGCAAAAAAGTATGATTTACCTATCCATGCGGTGATTAAGCCTTTGGAGGGTGAGTTGGATACTTCCAAAGCGTTTACCGATGCGGGGGTGATGTTCAATTCATCATCGTTTGATGGGCTGAATTCCAAAGAGGCACAAAGTAAAGTGATTGAACACTTTGAGGCGCAAAAATTAGGACAAAAAACGACTAATTATAAACTCAAAGATTGGGGAGTGTCCCGACAGCGCTATTGGGGAGCTCCTATTCCGTTTGTCCATTGTGATGATTGTGGTTTGGTGATGGAGAAAAAAGCCAACCTCCCTATAGCACTGCCTCATGATGTTGAGATTACTGGAGAGGGAAATCCACTGGAAAAACACCCAACATGGAAACATTGTAAGTGTCCACAATGTGGCAAAGATGCTGTTCGTGAAACAGATACAATGGATACTTTTGTCGAATCAAGCTGGTATTTTTTGCGCTTTTGTGCATCACCAGAAAATTGGGAAAATGAGCCATTTTCGAGCGAACAAATCCAATATTGGATGGGCGTTGATCACTATATAGGTGGGATTGAACACGCTATTTTACACTTGCTGTATGCACGATTTTTTACTAAAGTATTCCGTGATTTAGGGTATATAAATTTTGATGAGCCATTTGATAAACTTTTAACGCAAGGAATGGTGCTAAAAGACGGCGCAAAAATGTCAAAATCCAAAGGCAATACGGTCGATCCTGATGCAATTATTGCCAAATACGGTGCTGATACGGCACGATTGTTTATTCTCTTTGCTGCACCTCCTACTCAAGAGCTAGAGTGGAATGACAGTGCGGTTGAGGGGGCATTTCGGTTTATCAAGCGTTTTGCGGATCGAACCAGCTATGCTAATAAAGCAAACTCTTTGCCCCGTATTAACCACGATTCTTTGAGCAAACCCGAAAAACTGGCACGTAAAAAAGTCTATGAAGCACTTAAACGAGCACGAGAAGTGTATAATGAACGTTATACGTTTAATACGATGATAGCTGGTGTGATGGAAGCTATGAATGCGTTAGGTGATCAAAGCAATCGTGATGTCTACACCGAGGGGTATTGGATTTTGAGTTCTATCATGGAACCTATCATTCCTCACGTTTGCTGGGAAATTTCAGATGAGCTTTTTGGACGAAAAAACTTATGCGAACAGGTTATTTTAGACGAAGTGTTTGAAGTGGATGCGTTGATGTTGGGCGTTTCCGTTAATGGTAAAAATCGCTCTACTATTGAAGTAGATGTTGGGCTTAGTGATGATGAAGTCATTGAAATAGCAAAAACATCAGTAGAAAAGTGGCTTGAGGGCAAAGAGATTGTCAAGGCGATTGTAGTGCAAGGTAAGCTGGTGAATCTAGTTGTCAAAGGATAGAGATGAAGTTTTTAGCCTTGTTGATAGTGTTGATGGTAATGGCTGGATGTGGCTATTCTCCTGCGAGTCATTATGCACAAAAAGTGGTTGGTGAGAGTATAAGTTCTGAAGTAGTTATCTCTATGGAAGATCCTCAAAATACCGTAATTATCAAAGATGCCGTTGATGCGGCAGTGATTACTAAATTTCGAACTTCATTGACAGCGCGAGGGATCTCCAAAACTCATTTAAAATTTACTATTGCTTCTGTAGTGCTCACACCCCTGAGGTATGATGTCAACGGATATATAATTACCTATCGTACGACGGTAGCGATGGGGATTGATCGAATTAGCATAGAAAATCGTACGCATTACAATGTTTCGGGTGTGTATGATTTTAATATTGAGCCCAATGCAATTGTATCAGATCAGGCTCGTTTTGAGGCGATACGACAAGGGGCACAAAAAGGAATTGATAATTTTGTGGCGCAAGTGGCGGCACAAGGTGCAAGATTACAAGATAGTAAGACGATATTTGATAATAACAATACGAAGAGGTAGCTCAATGACCATCAATCAAATCGTTCGTAATACCATTGAAAGTTTAAAGCTTCAGGGAAAAATGTGGACACCCGATGTCTACAGCGAAACGTTTTGTATTGAGGCAAAAAAAGCAGGTGTAGTTGTTGAAGATTGCAGCGGTATCGAGCGTTTTATGTCGCTTCTGGATAAAAAAACATTTGAAGAGGTGAAGCAGTATCGGGTCAAAACAGGACAAGAGTTAATTCGATTTTTGATTTCAAAAATGGCACGACTCAATCCAACAGAAGCGTCTGTTTTGGTGGAGACATTGAATTTCTTGGCTCAAAATATGGCAAAAAGTATTGAGATGCTTCACAATACTGATGCTGCACAATTGGCACAAAAAACCGTGCAGATTTTGACTTTACAAAGCGGTAAGACACAAATCGACCTTCTCAATCAAGCGTGGGAAAATTTTACCCACCTTTATAATGATGATTTTTTAGCCAAACTTTCTGTTTTGGGAAATGTAGACAAAACAAATTTGCAAAAAACTATAGAAGGGTTGAAGTTTAGTGCCGTGCAAGAGGGTAGTCAAGATTACGTCAAACTTGCTTCCTTGTTTATAGCAGGATTAGCACCTTCTATAGCACCTGCTATGTCAAGTGAGCTTTTAGTGTTAAGTGACAAGATGCACAAAAATCCAAACTATATTGCTGAGGGTACTTTTGAAGAAGAGATTACAGCAGCCATCGCTGTACGTATCGCATTGGATAAAAAAAGTGTCAATGAGGTTATCCGCTCCCTTGATGAGCTATTAGGCAAGCTGTCTGTACAACTCATCGATTTGATTGAGCGCAGTGATGTGTCAAGTATTGAGATTAAAGGTATTAAGAAAGATTTGGAAGCTTTGAGTGCTGATCATTCAGGTGATTTTAAAACGGCTCATAAACGACTTTATACTATTGCAAGTACCTTAGAAGAAAAGGTAGATGTTCTCAATAAAGACTTGAAGACACACAATAACAAAGTTGTAGAGATGGGAAAAAAAATTGAGAGTTTAGAAGCTCAATTAGAGCAAGCAAATGCTGCATCTAGAGAAGACTTTTTGACTAAACTATATAATAAAAGAGCCTTGGATGAATTTTTGGCGCTCAAAGAAGCAGATTACGAGCGTCATGGTCATTATTATTGTATCGTTATGTTTGATTTGGATTTTTTCAAAAAAGTTAATGATATGTATGGTCATGAGGCAGGTGACGTTATATTGCGAGCTTTTGCTCAAATACTTAAGGAAAATGGTCGATCAAGTGATATTCTGGGGCGCTATGGTGGAGAAGAATTTTTGGTTATTTTAGGAGCCACTGATATGGAAGGTGCAAAAAAATTTGCAAATAAAGTTCGTGAACGGGTTGAAAGTGCACGTTTTATGTATAAAGAAAAGCGAATTGAGCTCACAGTGAGTGTTGGGATTGCTCAGCGTAGTGAATGTACATCACTCAATGCTACCATTGTGCATGCAGATGAACAACTCTATAAAGCCAAAAAACAAGGGCGAAATCGTATCGAACCTGCATGAATTTAGCTATTTTTTTAAACGCAAAACCTCTATTTTATGATGTGATCGATTATGATCGTTTTCCAAAAGCGCATCAAAGTATTCAGCATCACCTAGCTGCCCCAAAAGTCATCCATCTTGTAGGGACTAATGGTAAAGGCTCAACAGGACGATTTTTAGCTACAGCATTGCATCGAAGTGGAAAAAAAGTAGGACATTATACGTCACCCCATATCATCGCTTTTAATGAGCGTATTTGGCTTGATGGTCATAATGTTTCCGATGAAGTCTTGGAGGAAGCTCACCAAAAACTTTTAATATTATTGGATGGTACGGTTGCTTCTCAGTTGAGCTATTTTGAGTACACGACACTCCTGGCGATGATCGTTTTTGAAAATTGTGAGTATGTAGTTCTTGAAGCAGGGCTTGGAGGAGAATACGATGCCACTAATGTTTTCCCCAAACTATTGAGTATTTTTACCCCAATAGATTTTGATCATGTGTCATTTTTAGGGTCGACGATAGAAGAGATCGCCAGTACAAAACTGCGCAGTATGACTGCCAAAGCACTCATGGGAAAACAACCTCATATTGAGACAAAAATCATCGCTCGGACCATAGCTTCTGACAAAAATTGCACTCTATTATGTATTGACGGGATGGCAAGTGACGCAATCAAAGAAAAAGCATTGCAAATTGCCATAAAAAATGGTTTGAGCGAGTATTTACGAGATAATTTGGAACTTGCAATGGCTGGGTTTGAGGTGTTGGGTTTTGACTCTACTGTAGAGTTGTTTGATCAGGAAGCTCTTTTTGGACGATTGACCCGTGTCGCACCCAATGTGACTCTCGATGTGGGACACAATACCCAAGCCGCAAGCCAAATAGCCCATCATTATGGGGATCAGAAAATCACGTTGATTTACAACACCTATGCAGATAAAGACTACGCAGAGATTTTGAGTATCTTAAAACCGATCATTAAGACAGTTGAGATTATCAATGTGGATGAAGGGCGTATTGTGCCACGAGAAAAACTTGAAACAGTCTTGAGTGATTTAGGAGTTTCTTTTGCTACGTTTGGTGAGATTTGTGAGGATAAAGAATATTTAGTTTTTGGTAGCTTTAGTGTTGCCGAGACGTTTTTGAAGAGGGCAAAAGAGACTGATTCATATGCGTTGCTTGATTTTAACCCCATCAAGTAAATCGACGGGTCTTCCCGAAGGTAATTAGACGAGAAGTATAATATAAAATGAAAAGTGATACCTAAAATGAAACTCCTCTACCTATTTTTGATATTGATCTCAACGCTATATGCTCAGGAGATCGGGGTGCCATTTCTTCCTGAACCATTTTTTCAAAATCGTGACAATGAGTTCAAGAATAATTCTTATATTAGTCATCTCAGCTATGCAGAGAAAAAAAATATTTTGATTAGTGCTGACAGTAAGGGGGTGATTAGTTTTATTGGGCTCTCCCCTATCCACCTGATTAAACAAATGAAACCTCATAATGGGGATATTACCGTATTGGATATAACCCCAGATGAGAAGTACCTTATAACGGCTGGAAAAGACAAGAGTATAAAAATATGGGACATCGATACTCAAAAACTTTTGAATTCATTGGATCTTAATGAGAGTACGGTTTTTGATGCTGTTGTTATGAAAGACTCTAAAACGTTAATAACGGCTGACCAGTGTGCAGGATTGACATTTTGGGATATAGAGACTTTACAAAAAAAAGATGTACTTAATTTTTTAGATTGTACTGATTATCATCGAGGAGTTGAAGATATTAAATTAAGCCATGATGAACAATATATTGCGGTAGCAACTAAAGAAGGGATGTCATTTACAGAGGATAGCAAGGATTTGTATGTATTTGAACTTGCTACAAAAAAATTAATTGGTTCAACATGGATTGGAGATAGCCATTTATTTTATGGAAATATAGCTTTCTCATCGGATGATCAGGCTGTTTTTGCTGCAACGATGTTTAATATATTACCCAATGGGAGAATTGATTGGGATAATAGTGTACCGCGTCATCTAACAAAATTCGATTTTAAAAATAACAAACTAATTCCAGTTGCCAATAAACCACTTAATGGTAATTTTATATTAGCTCAAAACAACATATTTTATTCATCTGGAGGAGATACAAATAGAAAAAACGTTTTTTGGACATTAAATCACAATGAAGATTCCAATATATATACAATTCCTCTCTTAACCTGCATTACGAGTAATATTGTGGTTGGATTAAAACATCAGTTTGTTGGTTTGGATGATAAAACGATACAGAGTTTGAATGGTTTGCCTACGCTGATACGCTTGTATGAGGATGGAAATTGGCTAACAATCGATGCAACGGGGTATTTTGATGCATCATTTGATGCACGAGAGGTCTTGAGCGTGAAGCGTTCTCAGGATAAATCGATGAGAATGGATGAAGAAACGTACAACAAATATCATAAACCGATATTTTTAGAGCAGCTGAAATAATGTTAGAGTTTTACATCAGGAATATACAAAACCTCTTGATGTTAGAAAAACAGGAGCACTATGAAAATGAGCAATCGATTATTATTGCTCGCTATCAAAACAATGATATTAAAATTACAGAATTTTTATTTGCAAAACAAAGAGGATATATTACTGATTTTCAAGGTCACAGTGAGATATTGAAAGAATATTTTATGCTTATACCCTATTTGTTCCAGCTCGACTTATTTGATGAAAGCCTTGAAAATATCAATAATGACCGTAAGATAGTAACACTGCGTGACGGTGTTGGACATAGGGTGATGCATGTAATCGATTGTGAGAATAAACTAGTTTCGATATTTGTAGTGAATGATAAGAAGTTTAACAATCAGTTGAATAAAAGATTTAGGTATACATCAAACCCGCAAGAGAGGGCGGCCATTTCCTCTATCCTGAGTCCAGCAAGACCTTTCTGGCGTCATGCGAGTATGATAGAGGAATTATACACCCATTTTTATAAAAATAGAGTTACCAAAGAAGATTGAATAATGAAACAAAACTATGAGACAAAAACAGGACCAAAAAATGCCACAACCACGACTGTATGAGTATCTAAAAAACAATCCAAAAAATCGATGTGATATCATCGTATGTGAGGACTCCAAAGAGGCGGGTGAGCTTGCCGATGTGTGTGCCTTTTTGGATGTTGAGACGATAGTCTTTCCTGATTTTCGTGCACAATATATGGATGATTTGCGCCCTTTTGGGGAGGAGCTTTTTGCCCTTTTTGCAGCACTTCGTTCTTATTATGCAGCCCGCAAAAAACCATTGGTGATAAC
>CAMBHX010000006.1 GCA_945867285.1 Sulfuricurvum sp. IAE1 | reverse complement strand
GGACCTAAAATGACTCCGATTGGATCGTTGGCAACACTTCTTTGGCTTCATGTGTTGGCACAAAAAGGAGTTAAGATAGGTTGGGGTGAGTATATGAAAGTGGGACTTGTGATTACACCACCGGTATTGTTAGTTGCTTTGTTGGGATTGATTTAGTTACGTATCACATCAAAATCAGCAGGAATGACAGCTTTAAAACGATTAGCTTCGATTGGTTTGTTTTGAGCTTGGTGGGTAAAACGTATAACTATTGTGTTATCATAATCATCGTTATAGCTAATCGATTCTAATATGCTGTTTGTAAAATCGATAAAATAGGTTTGTCCAGCGATTAAAGCGGTATAACGTGTTGGTGTAAGTGGTTTTGATTTTTTTAGAATCTCTAAAAAATCAATATCATTATCAAGCGTACGAATGGTGGCTTGCTCAAGTGCTGGCTCGATGAGAGTGAGTTTATTACCGCTAATATAGACGCTTTTTTGAATGGGTTTAGTATATTTCCAAAGGGCATTTTGTGGTTTAGATGCCCACAGTTCACCGGTATAAATGAGCTTTTTTTTGTGTTCATCGGTGATGGTTTGGGTAAAAGTGGCATAAAAAGAAGTGAGCTCTTTTGGGCTTGCCATGAGGGATATTATCGCGAACAGTAGTAAAAAAAATAAACGCATAGAGTTCCTTTAAATTTTGTGTAAAGTAGAATTGGCTATCAAAAATGCCTCAAAAGCTTGTTCATCCAAAGGGCGTGCATAGAGATAGCCTTGACCTTGCATGCATCCTAATTCTTTTAAAAATGATGCCTGATCCTCTTCTTCAATCCCTTCAGCTATGGTTTTAAAGCCAAGAGCATTTGCCATAGCAATTATAGCTTTAATTATGGCACTATCTGAATCATTATTGGGGAGTTCACGAACAAAAGATTGGTCAATTTTTAGCTTATCGATAGGGAACCTTTTCAAATAACTTAAACTTGAATAGCCCGTACCAAAATCATCGATTGCTACTTCGATTCCTAAAGCCTTGAACCGGGAGAATTTTTCACTCAATACTTGAGGATCCCCCATAAGGACACTTTCAGTTATTTCGAGCTCGATACTTTCGAAGTCCAAAGAACTTTGCTCAATAATATGAGTAAGGGTTTCAACAACATCAGGGAGCTGAAATTGTTTTCCTGAGACGTTGACTGAAACTCTCCCTTTAAAAATATTTGCATCTTTCCACTTTTTGACCGCTGCGCAAGCCATGGTCAAGACTGTTTCACCAATGGGGATGATAAGACGATTGCTTTCCGCTAAAGGGATGAAAGTGTCTGGACGTATAATACCCAATGTTGGATGCCTCCATCGTACTAAAGCTTCAGCACCTAAAATTTCACCAGTAAAGAGGTCTATTTGGGGTTGATAGTAGACGATAAACTCTTGATTATCGATTGCACGTCGCAGCTCTTGTTCCATGAGAACTCGTTCGTGCAGTTGAACACTCATCTCATGGGCAAAAAAACAATAGTTATTCTTATCTTCTTTAGCTTGTCGTAAAGCGATATCGGCATTTTTTAGTAATGTATCACCGTTTTGACCATCATCCGGATAGACGGCTATACCGACGCTAACACTAAGTATGAGTGCTCCTATACGTGTTTGAATTGATTGTTCAAAAAGTTGTATGATTTGTTGTAGTGTCCGTTCACACTCTATGGCTTCTTGAATTTCTTCAAGAATAATCACAAATTCGTCTCCACCAATACGACTTAGAGTGTCTTCAAGACGAATAATCGCACTTAACATAGAAGCTACTTGGGCAATTACGGCGTCTCCAATATCATGGCCATAGATTTCATTAATATCTTTAAGTTTATTAATGTCGACATACAGTATAACGAGTTTTGTATGATTACGTTTGGCTTGCATTAATGAGTGCTCAAGTATACCCCCCAAAAGGAGTCGGTTGGGAAGATTGGTTAGTATATCGTAGTGTGCCATACGCTCAATTTCGAATTGAGATTCTTGCATTTTTGTAATGTCTTCACCTGAAGAAAAAGTTCCTATGATAGTTCCATCATTATCTTTAAGGAGGGCATTGTGCCATGCAATGATGCGTTGATTTGCATTTGCAGTGATAACTTGATTTTCATAATACTCAGCCATATCGTGCTTACCTGTCACGATGGCCAAGAAAAGCTCTTTAGCATGAGTTGATTGTTCTTTGGAGACAAACATTTCAAACCAATTTTTCCCTATTGCTTCCTCTTTGGTTGTTTCTAGTATCTCACATCCTTTCGGATTGAGTAAAACTATTTTTCCCTCATTGTCGAGTGCTAAGCACAGTACTGATGCAACGTCCAAATAAAGATTTTCATGAGCAATGCTTTGTTGAAGTTTTTTGCTAAGATTCATATTTAGATTAACTAATTCACTATGGCTTAATTTTTCAATTTCTCCCCGTTTGATTATCTCTTTCATAGAAAAATCCTCAACTTTTAAGTAATAGATTATACATCATTTAAGTGTCATTAACCAAATACATAGTTTTAGTGTGGTAAAATAAGCGACTTTTTAGACATAATTTTATCAAAGGCTTTTAATGCTTCAATCGTTTTTCGGCAAAATATTCGGCACTCAAAATGATCGTGAAATCAAAAAATATCTTAAACGTGTAGAAGAAATCAATAGTCGTGAAGTCCATTTTTCCGCTCTGAGTGATGAAGCGTTGCAAGAGTCATTTGGAATGCTAAGAGAGTCTGTACGTACTAGTGATAAAACTCTTAATGATGTTTTAGTGGATTCATTTGCGATTACTCGTGAAGCCTCTAAACGTGTTTTGGGAATGCGTCATTTTGATGTTCAGCTCATTGGTGGAATGGTATTGCATGAGGGTCGAATTTCAGAAATGAAGACAGGAGAGGGTAAGACCCTTGTAGCAACATTGGCAGTGACGCTCAATGCGATGAGCGGTAAAGGTGTTCACGTCGTGACGGTTAATGATTATTTAGCTTCTCGTGATGCATCTGAGATGTCCGCATTGTACTCATTTTTGGGATATAGCACAGGTGTTGTACTGGAAGGGGACTACAATCCTGCTTCCAAGCGTGAGCAATATGCTTGTGATATTACGTATGGTACGAATAATGAGTTTGGTTTTGATTATCTTCGGGATAATATGACCTACACCAAAGAACATATGGTTCAGCGTGGCCATAATTTTGTTATTGTCGATGAGGTCGATTCGATTTTGATTGACGAAGCTCGTACCCCGTTGATCATCTCAGGCCCTACCAATCGTACGCTTGAAAACTATACCCGTGCTGATGCAGTAGCCAAAGCTTTGGTGCGTGATGAACATTTTACAGTGGATGAAAAAGACCGGTTGATTTTGATTACCGAAGAGGGGATTATCAAAGCCGAGGAGCTTTTTAGCGTAGACAGTCTCTACAGTGTTGAAAACTCCTCTCTTTCCCATCATCTAGATCAAGCGCTAAAAGCCAATTATATTTTTGAAGTGGATGTGGACTATGTGATGCGTGAGGGTCAAGTAGTCATCGTGGATGAATTCACAGGACGACTCTCAGAAGGTAGACGTTATTCTGAAGGATTGCATCAAGCACTCGAAGCCAAAGAGAGCGTGATTATCAAAGAAGAGACCCAAACGCTTGCGGATATAACCTTCCAAAACTATTTTCGTATGTACGATAAAATTGCAGGTATGACAGGAACCGCACAAACAGAAGCGACAGAGTTTTCACAGATTTACAAGCTCGACGTAGTTTCTATTCCGACGAATGTTACCGTGATTCGTCAAGACCTCAATGATTTGATCTACAAGACTGAAACCGAAAAATTTGACGCCGTTATTGCTAAAATCAGAGAATTGAGTCTCACTGGTCAGCCTATTTTGATCGGTACAGCATCAATTGAAAAATCGGAAAAACTTCATCTGCTTATCAAGGCACAAAAAATTCCTCACACAGTTCTTAATGCAAAAAACCATACTCAAGAATCTGAGATTATTAAAAGTGCTGGAGCCAAGGGAGCAGTAACTATCGCTACTAACATGGCAGGACGTGGTGTTGATATCAAAGTAAGTGATGAGATAAAAGCATTAGGCGGATTGTATATTATTGGTACAGAGCGTCATGAAAACCGCCGTATTGATAACCAATTGCGTGGGCGTTCAGGCCGTCAAGGTGATCCGGGAGTAAGCCAGTTTTATCTCTCACTCGAAGACAATTTATTACGTATTTTTGGTTCTGATAAAATCAAATCGATTATGGAGCGTTTAGGTGTTGAGGATGGTGAGTATATTGAATCAGCAATGGTAACTCGTGCGGTAGAAAAAGCACAGAAAAAAGTAGAAAATATGCATTTTGAGGGTCGAAAACACATCGTTGAATACGATGATGTTGCCAATGAACAGCGTAAAATTGTCTATAAATTCCGTGCTGACTTGCTCGATCCAAACTATGATGTTTCGACTAAAGTCAATGCTATTCGCCACGAATATACTACTCGACTTCTCAGTGATAGTGGTATTTTCAATGGTGTATCACCTGAAGAGATGGATTTAGAGCAGTTGCACAAGCGTATTGTCGAAGAAGTAAATATTGAGGTTGATTTGAATTTTAGTGATGATTTATCCTATGAAGCTATTGAGTCTCGAGTCCATAATACGCTCAGAGAAGATTATGACGAAAAAATGTCAGTATTGGATGAACAAACGCGCAGTGCTATTGAGCGAGAGATTTATCTCAAAACGCTTGATACGGCATGGCGTGAACATTTGTACCAAATGGACAGCATGAAAACAGGTATCCGTTTACGTGCCTATAACCAAAAAGATCCTCTCGTAGAGTACAAAAAAGAGAGTTTTAACCTTTTTACAGAGCTAGTTGACGCTATCAAATTTGACACTATCAAAACACTTCATGTTATCCGTTTCCGTGTTGATAGTGCTCAAGATGAAGCGGAGGCGCTAGCGCATCAAATGGAAGTACAAGCACGTCAAGAAGAGCTTGCAATGTCACTTAATGGTGCCCCTTCTGTACAGGAATCATCAAAAATATCTCGAAACGAAGATTGCCCGTGTGGCAGTGGATTGAAATACAAAAGCTGTTGTGGCAAATCGGGACCCAAAAAAGGGATTTTTGCCTCTTGAGTATCGTTGGCTATCTCGTTAAACGTTTTTTACGCTTTGATAAAGAACAACCTTTTATTTTTCTCTCTGCACTGCTTGCATTTTTAGGTATTGCCCTTGGGGTAATGGTGCTCATTGTTGCTATGGCACTGATGAATGGTTTTGATAATGAGTTCAAAAAAAAGCTCATGGTGATGAACTATCCAATAACAATACAGCCTAAATTTTTTGGTGAAGTTAACTACGAAACACTTACGACCCTTGAAAAAAAATTCCCAAACCTTTTTTTTAGCCCGTATCTCAATGCATCGGTTTTATGTCGCCATGATGAGATGCTTGAAGGTGGTTATATTTTTGGGGTTGATTTTGCCCGTGAAGCAAAAGTTAATGAAGTGATTGCACTTGGTCTTACCAAACATACTCCCATAGGTTTTGAAGTGATGAATGGGCAGGCATTGTTAGAAGAGTATCTCGTCCCAACTTCTACAAAACTGACCTATATTTTTACCCAGCTCGATCCCAGTGGTGTATCGATGACCCCCAAGATGAAACGTCTCAAAAGCACTGCGGTATTTGATTCAGGATTAAGTGCGTATGACAAAGGGTACTCGTACACGACCTTGGAATCAATGCAAAAGATTTTGGGTGTACCTGAGGGGATATATGATGGTATTCACGTTTATTCAGCTAATCCTGAAGAAGATATTGTCCCCATCAAAAAAGCTCTTGGTGAGTCGATAATGGTACGTGGATGGTGGGAGGATAATGGTAACTTTTTTGCCGCACTGAAGATGGAAAAAATGGCACTGTTTATTGTTCTTATGCTCATTATTCTCATAGCTGCTATCAATATCATTTCTTCATTGCTCATGACAGTGATGAATCGTCGTAGTGAGATTGCATTACTAATTTCATTAGGAGCATCCAAAGAAGAAGTTAAAAGAGTCTTTTTGATTCTAGGGGTTGTCATTGGGATGCTAGGGATTATTACAGGGTCAATTCTTGGATTTTTAGGGATATGGGTATTGGGAACATTTGAGATTATTTCATTGCCTACGGATGTTTATCCTACTTCTACCCTTCCACTGGATTTAACAGTGGTTGATTTTTTCTCGATCATTATCGGTGCGTTTGTGATTGTAATTGCCAGTGCATGGTATCCCGCCAAAAAAGCATCTGATGTGGATGTATTGACTGTTTTGAGGAATGAGTAGTCTATTTCTTTTTTTTCATTAGGGAAAATGTTGTAAAGAGTGAGACTTAGAGGTTTATTATCACTTTTATGGTGACTTAAATCGATTAATATAATATTAATATGGAGCCTATTATCCCATTTTAGATATACTTTCTCTAGCTTTATATCCCCA
Source organism: Sulfuricurvum sp. IAE1 (assembly GCA_945867285.1). Lineage (GTDB taxonomy): Bacteria > Campylobacterota > Campylobacteria > Campylobacterales > Sulfurimonadaceae > Sulfuricurvum. The sequence continues at coordinate 20,501 of CAMBHX010000006.1, read as the reverse complement.
AATTTGAGATGAGAAATGGTAAAACCTTCTGTGAGAATAAAAAAACAGCCTGTTAAGAAGATTAATAAAAGAAAAAAAAGAGTCAGTAAATTAAAATGGATTGTTTTAATAGTCTTGGGAATTGTGGTTACGTTCACGATTTATTTACTTATCCCTATAAAATCACCAAAAATCGTTTACATCCCACAAGGATCAGCTTTTAAAAGCATAGCACATCTTCAAGGTCAAGGAGTAAGGCTTTATAAAATAGATGTCTTTATCTTACGTTTATTGGGCCAACCACAGCATGGATGGATAACTATTCCCGTTGAAAATCTATCACGTATTGCATATCTCACTCATTTAACCAAAGCCAAAGCTATCACTCAAACTATTACGCTCATTCCAGGAGAGACAACAACGGTCTTTTTGGATCAACTAGCGGATTCTTTGAATTTAGATAGCGATAAATTACACGATGCGTATGATAGTCAAGCATCACTTGAGGAGGGTCTTTTCTTTCCTGATACCTACAGTATTCCTCATGGATTAAGTGAAGAGAAATTAGTGGAGTTTTTATTGGAACAGTCTCAAATACAACATGAAAAGCTTTCTAAAGAATTAACTGACGGGTATAATAAAGATGAATGGTTACAAATAGTAACAATTGCGTCGGTGATTCAAAAAGAGGCCGCTTCGGTGTCAGATATGCCTATGGTAAGTTCTGTTATTGAAAATCGTTTGAAAAAAGGTATGCGTTTACAGATGGATGGTACACTCAATTATGGAGAATATTCTCATCAAAAAGTTACCGCTAAACGCATACGTACCGATAAAACAACCTATAACACCTATAAACGAAAAGGTCTCCCAGAAGCTCCGGTATGTACTGTAAGCCGTGAAGCAATCCAAGCTGCCTTAAAACCAAAAAAGACCGATTATCTCTATTTTGTACGGGGTAAAAATGGGGAACATGTCTACAGTAGTTACTTTTCTACACACCATAAAAACATTATTAATGCTACAAAATGAAACAAGTGAACTCTTTTGAGCCCAAATAGCTAATATAAGCACACCTTTGTTATTGTAGTAGTGCTATCATAACACCATACAAAAAATGACAGGAGACCCTTAATGGCAAAAATCATTTGGTCAGTAATTGATGAAGCACCGGCATTGGCGACGTATTCGCTCCTCCCTATAGTAAACGCGTTCACCCAAGCAGCGGGTGTTGAAGTAGTAACCAGTGATATTTCACTTGCAGGTCGTGTTCTTGCAGCCATGGGTCTTGCAGAAGATGAACTTTCAAAATTGGGTGAAGTTGTTCTTCAAGAAGACGGAAACATTATCAAGCTGCCTAATATTTCTGCTTCTGTCGGTCAATTAAAAGACTGTATCGCAGAGCTCCAAGGTCAAGGGTATGATATTCCTAACTATCCTGAAAACCCAGCTAATGATGAAGAAAAAGCACTTCAAGCAAAATACAGTGTTTGTTTAGGTTCAGCGGTTAACCCGGTTTTGCGTGAAGGTAACTCAGATCGTCGTGCGGCTAAAGCAGTTAAAAACTTTGCTAAGAAAAACCCACACAAACTAAGAGCATTTGCTGCTGATTCAAAAGCATATGTAGCACATATGGAAGGAAAAGGCGATTTCTATGGAAATGAGAAATCAGTTACTGTTGACAAAGATCAAAAAGTAACTATCGCATTAAATGGTAAAGAGCTCAAAACGATCAATGCGGTTGCACACGAAGTTCTTGACGGTACATTTATGTCGGTTTCTGCACTCAAAGCTTTCTATAAAAAGACAATTGAAGATGCAAAGAAAAATGGTGTATTGTGGTCAGTTCACCTCAAAGCAACTATGATGAAAATCTCTGATCCAATTATGTTTGGTTATGCGTTTAGTACCTTTTTTGCAGATGTTTTTGCAAAACACGCTGATACGTTCAAAGAGTTAAAAGTCAATCCAAATCTTGGTATGTCAGATCTTGAGAAAAAAATCAAAGGTCATGCAAAAGAAGCTGAAATTAAAGCAGATTTCTTGAGCGCACTTGAATCCGATTCTCCAAAGCTTGCAATGGTTGATTCTGATAAAGGAACAACAAATTTCAATGCTTCCAATGACATTATCATCGATGCTTCTATGCCAGTTGTAGTACGTGAAGGTGGAAAACAATGGGATAGAACTGGTGCAGCTGTAGAATGTGTTGCTGTTATTCCTGATTCAACTTACGGAATGTTCCACGCTGAGATGGTAGCTGATTGTGTTAAACACGGTCAGTACGATGTAACAACTATGGGTACCATGCAAAATATTGGTCTTATGGCTCAAAAAGCAGAAGAATACGGCTCTCATCCTACAACCTTTGAACTTCCAGAAGCGGGTACTGTTACTGTAACAAGTGAAGACGGTACAGTGTTGATGAGTTTTGAGTGTGAAGCTGGTGATATTTGGCGTATGTCTCGTGCCAAAGATATCCCAATCCGTGACTGGGTAAAATTGACGGTTGAACGTACACGTCTTGAGGGAATCCCTGCGATATTCTGGTTGGATGAAAATCGTGCACACGATGCTCAAATGATCAAAAAAGTAAAAACATATTTGGCAGATTATGATACGACTGGTTTGGATATCCAATTCATGGACATCACCAGTGCTACACGATTTACCAACACTCGTAGCCGTCAAGGTCTTGATACAATCGCAGTAACAGGTAACGTTCTTCGTGACCACTTGACCGATATGTATCCAATCCTTGAGCTTGGAACATCAGCTAAAATGCTCTCTATCGTTCCATTGCTAGCAGGTGGTGGATTGTATGAAACAGGTGCAGGCGGATCTGCTCCTAAACACGTTGATCAATTCTTGGCAGAAGGACACTTGCGTTGGGATTCATTGGGTGAGTTCTTGGCATTGGCTGAGTCGTTGCGTTTCCTTGGAAATAAACACTCTGATGCTAACCTTGTAGCTTTGACTGCTGGTCTTGATAAAGCTAATGATGCTTATCTTGATAATTCAAAAGAGCCTGGTCGTAAAGCGGGTGAGCCTGACAATAAAGCATCGCACTTTTTTGTAGCGCAGTATTGGGCAAAAGCTATTGCAGAAGGTGACAATGCTGAATTAGCAGCTAAATTTGCACCAGTTGCAAAAGCACTTATTGATAATGAAGCAAAAATCATGGAAGAACTCTTGGCAGTAGAGGGTAAACCACAAGATATCGGAGGTTACTTCCACCCTAATTTCGCAAAAGCAACAGCTGCAATGCGTCCATCAGCTACATTGAACGCTATTATCGCTTCAATCTAAGCTTTATTTTGGCTTCGGCCAAAATCATCTTGTTTATGAAGAGAAACAGATCTCTTCATAAACAAGATGATAAAAATGTCTTGAAATATGCAAATGAGGATTTTTAATGACTAAAGGTAAACGTGTTGGGATTGTTGGAGCAGGTAATGTTGGCTCAACCATTGCGTATTCGCTGGCGATGAACGGCGCATGTCATGAGATTATATTGCGTGACAACAAGATGGAGATTGCACAAGGAAAAGCCTTGGATATGTCTCAAGCAGCCGCGGCAGTTCGTAGCCATACAGTTGTGAGTGTAGCGCAAAAAGCATCAGATTTAACAGATTGTGATATTATTGTTATCACTGCTGGAAGTCCTCGTTTGCCAGGGATGAGCCGAGATGACTTGTTGATGATTAATGCTAATGTAACTCGTGAGGTAGTTGCAGATATTAAACAATATTCTCCCAATGCAATTATTATCATGGTTTCTAATCCTTTGGATGCTATGACCTATGTGGCACTTCGTGAGAGTGGATTTGATCGTTCTAGAGTATTGGGGATGGCAGGACTCTTGGATAGCGCACGAATGGCTGCTTTTATTCAAGAGAAACTAGGTTATGGTGGCGGACAAATCCGTGCATCTGTTATGGGTGGGCATGGTGATGATATGGTTCCATTGCCACGTTATTCTACAGTTGCAGGTGTTCCTCTTTCTGATTTGTTGACTCAAAACGAAGTAGATGAAATTGTCAATCGTACACGTAAAGGTGGGGCAGAGATTGTTGCATTGTTACAAACAGGTTCAGCATATTATGCTCCTGCAAAAGCAACGGCTATTATGATTGATGCAATACTTAAGGACACCAAGCAAATCCATCCTTGTGCGGTTTATCTTGAAGGTGAGTATGGATTTAGTGATGTAGTGAGTGGTGTGCCTGTTATGTTGGGTGCTAATGGTGTTGAAAAGATCATTGAAGTAACGCTCGATGATGCTGAAAAAGCGATGTTTGCTGGATCGTGTGCATCAGTACAGTCGCTTATCGACACGTTACATAAAAATCAATTTTTTAAAGGGGAATAAACATGGATTACAGAATTGAAAAAGATACAATGGGCGAAATAAAGGTACCTAACAATACCTATTGGGGAGCTCAGACACAGCGTTCGTTGGAGAACTTTGAAATCGGAGAGGAGAAAATGCCTTACGAGATTACTCGTGCATTTTCGTACTTGAAAAAAGCGGTTGCTTTGGTTAACTGTGATTTAGGTCTTTTGTCGAAAGAAAAAGCAGATGCTATTGCAGCAGCAGCTGATGAAATGTTAGCGGGCAAGCTGGATGCTCATTATCCTCTAGTAGTATGGCAAACGGGTTCAGGTACACAATCCAATATGAACAATAATGAGGTATTGGCATCTCGTGCAACTGAGATTTTGGGCGGTGATTACCGTACACAAAAATTGGTTCACCCCAATGATGATGTCAATAAATCACAAAGTTCCAACGATACATATCCTACAGCATTGCACGTAGCGGCAATTATTGCTGTGGAGACTCGTCTTTTGCCTGCCATTGCAAAACTACGTGCAACATTGAACGCAAAAGCTGTTGCATTTGAGAGTATTGTTAAAATTGGACGTACACACCTCCAAGATGCTACTCCATTGACATTGGGTCAAGAGATTAGTGGCTGGGTCGAGATGCTGGACAAATGTGAAAAAATGGCAAAAGTAGCATTAGAGCCAGTACGTGAGTTGGCACTTGGTGGTACGGCTGTTGGTACTGGTCTTAATGCTCATCCAGAGCTAGGAGAAAGAGTTGCGGCAAAATTGTGTGAGCTTACAGGGCATGATTTCGTTACTGCTCCCAATAAATTCCATGCACTTACTTCTCATGATGCATTGGTGTTTGCTCATGGTGCACTTAAAGCATTATCGGCCGATATGATGAAAATTGCTAATGATGTTCGTTGGTTGGCATCAGGTCCACGTTGTGGAATAGGTGAGTTGACTATTCCTGAAAATGAGCCAGGTTCATCTATTATGCCAGGTAAAGTTAATCCTACGCAATCTGAGGCAGTCACTATGGTGGCATGTCAGGTTATGGGTAATGATGCAGCTATCGGTTTTGCAGCGAGTCAAGGAAACTTTGAGCTTAACGTTTTCAAACCCGTTATTGCGTACAACTTTTTGCAATCGGTTCGTTTGCTAGCAGATTCTATGAATTCCTTTAATGATAATTGTGCCGTCGGTATTGAACCTGTTCGTGATCAAATTGACCATTATTTGAATAATTCATTAATGTTAGTAACGGCACTTAATCCGTATATCGGTTATGAAAATGCAGCTAAAATTGCTAAAACAGCCCATAAAAATAATTCAACTCTTCGTGCGACAACGATTGAACTTGGACTGTTAAGCGGTGAAGAATTTGATAAATATGTTATTGCAGAAGAGATGACAAAACCAAAAGCGTAAAGATTTAAACTTAAACCAAAGGAGAGAGTAGATGAATATACATGAGTATCAAGCAAAACAAATTTTTGCACAATATGGTGTACCAACACCAAAGGGTATAATGGTAGAAAGTGTACGGGATGCTGTTAAAGCTGCCGAGGAACTAGGTGGTCCAGTATGGGTTGTTAAGGCTCAGATACATGCAGGTGGGCGTGGTCTTGGTGGTGGCGTTAAGCTTGCCCGCTCTCTTGAAGAAGTAGAGAAGCTTGCCAATGAAATCCTTGGTATGACCTTGGTGACACATCAAACAACTGCTGAGGGTAAATTAGTCCAAAAGCTTTATATCGAAGATGGTGCTGATATTAAATCAGAGTTCTACCTCTCTGTTGTTCTTGATAGAAAATTAGAAATGCCTTTGATTATGGCATCTACTGAGGGTGGTATGAACATTGAAGATGTTGCCGAACATACACCAGAAAAAATTATCACCATACCTGTTGATCCTTCTATTGGTTTTCAAGGTTTTCATGGTCGTCAATTAGCATTTGGTCTTGGTTTAACGGATCCTGTTGAACAAAAAAATATCATCTCATTTGCACAAAAGCTTTTTAAAGTTTATATGGACAAAGATGCAGAGATGATTGAGATCAACCCACTTGTCAAAACAGGTACAGGTGAGTTTATTGCCCTTGATGGAAAAATGGGATTTGATAATTCGGCTCTTGGTCGTCAACCTGATATTGCTGCTATGCGTGATTTGACTGAAGAAAATGCGGATGAAGTTGAAGCTGCTAGATACGGTCTTTCTTATGTTGCTTTGGACGGTGAAATTGGTTGTATGGTAAATGGTGCTGGTCTTGCAATGGGGACTATGGATACAATTAATCACATGGGTGGAACGCCTGCGAACTTCCTAGATGTTGGTGGTTCGGCAAGTGCTGAGACAGTTGCAAAAGGCTTTGAGATTATCCTTAAAAATCCAAAAGTTAAAGCAATTTTTGTCAATATTTTTGGTGGAATTGTTCGTTGTGACCGTATCGCTAATGGTATTATTGAGGCGACCAAGCTTACAGATGTGAATGTCCCTGTTATTGTACGTTTAGATGGAACAAATGCACTAGAAGCAGCAGAGATTCTTAAAAATGCCAATATTGCTAACCTTATTGTTGGTAATGACTTAGGTGACGGCGCAGCAAAAGCTGTAGCAGCAGCGAAAGGAAATTAATAAATGTCAATTTTAGTAAATAAAGATACAAAAGTTATTGTTCAAGGTTTCACAGGTAAAGAGGGTTCTTTTCATGCTGAGCAATGTATGGCATACGGTACAAAGATTGTTGGCGGCGTTACTCCAAACAAAGGTGGCACAACTCACCTTGGTCAGCCTGTTTTTAACACAGTAAAAGAAGCTGTAGCAACTACTGGAGCCACTGTCTCCATGATCTTCGTACCACCTGCATTTGTTGGTGATGCAGTTATGGAAGCTGCTGAGGCTGGTATTGAGCTTGCAGTTATTATTACTGAGGGTGCACCGGTTAAAGATATGCAAGCAGCAAAAGCGTTTGCAACAAAACATAACATGAAAACAATCGGGCCAAACTGTCCAGGTATTATTACTGCCCAAGAGTGTAAAATTGGGATCATGCCAGGTATGATTTTCAAAAAAGGAAATGTTGGTCTTATTTCTAAATCTGGTACGTTGACGTATGAGGGTGCAAACCAAGTATGTAATGAAGGGTTTGGTATTTCAACAGCTGTTGGTATTGGTGGAGATCCAATCATCGGTCTTTCGTACAAACAGCTTCTTGCAATGTTTGAGGCTGATCCTGAAACTCATTGTATTGTTATGATTGGTGAAATCGGTGGTGATCTTGAGATTCAAGCAGCTGCGTACATCAAAGAAAATATCACCAAGCCTGTTGTTGCCTTCATCGCAGGACAAACAGCTCCAAAAGGTAAAACTATGGGTCACGCTGGAGCCATCGTTTCTGGTTCTGCTGGTACAGCTGTTGAAAAAATGGCTGCTCTTGAAGCTGCAGGTGCAACAGTTGTTGTTTCTCCAGCTGAAATAGGAAAAGCTGTTACTAAAGCAATGTCAAAGCTATGATATCAACGTTTGAGGTTGCCAATATACGTTGTGGTGGATGTGTCAACACCATAACAAAAGCCCTCAAAGAAGCTGGATTTAATGAGATCAGTGTTGATCTCTCGTGCGAGCCACGAAAAGTTACAGTTGACACTGTGGACGAGGCGCAATTAGCACATTTTATTACGACTTTAAGAAAACTAGGTTATCCTCTAGCCAATGAAGCTATTGGAAAAATAGATTCGGCTGGACTTCAGCTCAAGAGTTTTGTCTCTTGTGCAGTGGGTAAGTTTGATTTAGTAAACGATAATTAATTCTAAGGAGAGTGTATGATAACAAGCGGAATGATTGAATTCACAGGAGCGCCTGTTTGGATCAACAAAAACACCTGTAAAGCATGTGATATTTGTGTATCAGTATGTCCATCAGGCGTTTTAGGAATGAGATATGACTCTACATCAACATTGGGTGCTATGATATCTGTTGATAATCCAGATGCATGTATCGGTTGTAATGACTGTGAGCTAAACTGCCCTGATTTCGCTATTTATGTAGCAAGTAAGGAAGATTTGGCATCTGTTGGTAAAAAATTTGCAAAACTTACTGATGATGCAAAAGAACGTCAAGTGAAAATTATTGCAAACAATTATATGTCTTTAGACCTGCAAGGAGTTAAGTAATGGCTGATACAAGAGAAGTAATATCGAGCGGAAATCATCTTGCTGCATTGGCTAGTGCGGATGCTGGATGTAGATTTATGGGAGGGTATCCGATTACCCCTTCATCAGAAGTAATTGAACAAATGTCTGACTTGCTACCAAAACGTGGTGGTTCTTGTATTCAGATGGAAGATGAAATTGCTGCTGTTGCTGCTGCAATCGGTGCTGGTATGGCCGGTCATAGAACATTGACGGCAACATCGGGTCCTGGTATTTCCCTTAAAGCAGAAAACTTAGGTCTTGCACAAATGTGTGAAGTACCATTGGTTGTTGTCAATGTTATGCGAGGGGGTCCATCAACGGGTCTTCCAACTCGTGTATCTCAAGGTGACGTTCGTCAGGCAAAAAATCCATCTCATGGTGATTATCGTTCAATCACTTTGTGTGCTGGTAACTTATCTGAGTGTTATACCGAAGTTGTACGTGCATTCAATCTTGCTGACCGTTTCATGCAGCCAGTTTTTGTTTTGCTTGATGAAACAATCGGTCACATGCATGGTAAGGCAATTATCCCTACAGCTGAAGCAGTTAAAGCGGGTATCGTTCCACGTAAACAATTTGATGGTGCTCCAGAAGATTACCATCCTTATGAGTGTGAGCATGATCAACCTGCAGTTCTTAACAAGATGTTTACTGGTTACCGTTACCACTTTACGGGTCTTCACCATGATAAAAATGGTTTCCCAACAGAGGAAATTGAGACATGTCGTAAACTGATCCAGCGTCTTGAAGACAAAGTTATGTTGCACACGGACGAGCTCGAACTCAATGAAGAGTTTATGCTTGATGATATGACGGGTGAAGAAGGTGAAGTTCTTATCATTGCATATGGTTCTGTTTCTCTTGCTGCGAAAGAATCTATTCGTCACTTGCGTGCTGCTGGAATTAAAGCGGGACTCTTCCGTCCTCTTACATTGTGGCCATCACCAGAAAAAGCGATCAAAAAATATACTGATATGATCAAGAATGTATTGTGTGTAGAGTTGAATATCAGACAATATACTGAAGAAGTAGAGCGTGTTTCATCTAGACTTGATATTCAGGGTCTATTCAAAGTTAATGGTCGTCCAATATCTCCTCATGAGATTGTAAGTAAAGTAAAAGAGGTATTCTAATGGCATTCAATTATGACCAATATTTAAGACTTGAAAAAATGCCAACACTTTGGTGTTGGGGTTGTGGTGATGGTGTTATTCTTAAGGCGTTTGTACGTGCTATAGAAAAAATGGGTGTTAAACAAGATGATGTTTGTGTTGTTTCAGGTATTGGATGTTCAGGACGTTTCTCGTCATATGTTGACTTTAATACCGTTCACACAACTCATGGGCGTACAGTTGCATTCGCAACAGGTATTAAAATGATGCATCCTGATAAGATTGTTGTGTGTGTTGCTGGTGATGGTGATGCACTTGCTATTGGTGGTAATCACACTATCCATGGAGCTCGACGAAATATTGATATGACATTGATTATTATCAATAACTTTATTTATGGTTTGACTAACTCACAAACGTCTCCAACTACACCTCAAGGTATGTGGACAGTTACACAGAAAGTAGGTAATATTGATCCTACTTTTGATGCTTGTGCTCTTGGTATTGCTTCTGGTGCTTCATTTGTTGCACGTGAGAGTATGCTTGACCCTAAAAAACTTGAGAAAATTTTTGTTAAGGCTATGGAGCACAGAGGTTTCTCTTTCCTCGATATCCTTTCTAACTGTCACATTAATCTTGGTCGTAAGAACAAAATGGTTTCTGCGATGGATAATCTTAATTGGATTGATAGTATCACTATGCCTGTTAAAAAATATAATGAGCTTCCAGAAGAAGAGAAGCTTAACTATTTTCCAACTGGTATCTTAAAAGAAGACACTAACGTTAGAGAATACTGTGATATGTATCAAGATATTATTGATGCACACCAAGGTAAACGTGCTAACATTACACAAGACGACTTTGAGAAAAAAATATAAGGAGAGCCTATGAGCAAGACATTAATGAGATTTACGGGTGTTGGCGGTCAGGGTGTTCTTCTTGCGGGTGAGATTTTTGCAGCTGCAAAAATTGCAACTGGTGGTGAAGGACTAAAAACAGCAACATATACATCACAAGTTCGTGGTGGACCAACAGTTGTTGATATTCAACTCGACGATCAAGAAATTTATTATCCCTATGCAAATGATGGTGAAATTGGTTTTATGCTTTCTGTTGCAAATGTTTCTTATAACTCGTTCAAAGATGGTGTTCAACCAGGTGGAACAATTGTTGTTGATCCAAACCTTGTTCACCCAACAGATGAAGATCGTAAGATGTGGAAGATTTTTGAAATTCCTATTATTACTATCGCTAAAGAAGAAGTAGGAAACGTTATTACTCAATCAGTAGTCGCGCTTGCTATTGCAAATACTATGATGAATGCTATTGATAAGAAAACTCTTGTTGATACAATGCTCTCAAAAGTACCTGCAAAAGTTCATGCAGCTAATCTAAAAGCGTATGACTTAGGCGAAAAATACGCTCTTGAGGCTATGGCTAAAATAGCGTAACACTTTTCCGCTTTAGCGGAAAATCCTCCTTTATTCCTCCTCATTTTTTTATCTACCACTTTTATTTTTCGTAACTCTAATCTTTAATTAGGTACCCTTGCATACTTAATACCAAGGAGCTGTTGTGGGAAAATTTGACGCACTTTTCGAAGATGAAGATGATATTTTTGGAGGATCTCCAAAGTCGAAATATTGGGATATTTCAAATCAAATCAGTAAGGATTTGATGAAAGATGAATTTGACAATGTTATTATGCGTATGGCTGTCATGGAAAGAATGTTGATAGAGCATCACGATGAAGAGATGCTCGACAAAATTATTAAAAATTATTACTATGAAAATACGGATGAGATTGAAGTGCATAAAAAAAGTTTGTATATGGAACTTGCAGGAAAACTTATCTATCGACTTGCGGATTAACTTGAGGAGTTTCTAACCTAAAATTCTCTATAATCTCACAGGCACATAGGCGATAGCTTGGGACTAGTAATCCTAAGAGGAAAGTCCGGGCTGCTGTAGGACACGGTTCCATCTAACGGATGGCCATGGTAACGTGAGGGACAGTGCAACAGAGAGTAGACCGCCTTTATAAAGAGGTGAGGGTGAAACGGTAGGGTAAGAGCCTACCAGTATTATGGGCAACCATAAGAGCTATGTAAACCCAACCGTGCAGCAAGAAACAGATGGTTAGCGTCCTACAATGCTATTGTTTCGCTAGAGGTTATCAGTGATGATGACAGTAGATTAATTGTCGCCAATCCAGAACCCGGCTTATTGTGTGCCTGCCTTTTTATCTTTTATATCTTCACAAAAAATAAATACTACATGTACTTTATAGCAGTTATTTTATACGTCAACAAAAAAATTATTGAGAGATCTAAAGAAAAATTCCCCCGTAAAAACGAGGAATGAGGAATGTAGATTATTATACGAAATTAACTTTAGTCACGTGATGCTTAAGACCAAGTTCGGAAGCTGTGCAACCTAATGCCAAACCAATCATTTGTTGCATATGAAGAACAGGAAGAGAGACATCTCGCCCAATAGCAACAGAGGCATGGTGTGTTTGTGTGTCGAGTTTGAGATGACATAATGGACATGGAGTGACCATCCAATCTGCATTAGCATCCATTGCTCCTGCTACTGCATTACCAGTAAGCACGGCTGCTGTATGCGGGGCTTGAAGTTCTGCGTGAAATCCACAACATTTATTTTTCTCATTATAGTCTACGTTCACACCACCACATGCAATGATCAGATCATCTAACGATGTAGGATTGTAGGCATTTTCTTTATTTTGATGCGTCTCATTTTGAAGTTCTGAGGGACGAATATTATGACAACCATAAAAAGGTGCAATGTTAAATTGACTCAAAGGCTTAACAACCATCTCTTTGATTTTATCCAAGCCAAAATCATCAATGATAGCGTATAAAAAGTGGGTTACTTGTGAAGTCCCTTTATATTCAAGTCCAACTTCAGCTAGTTTGGCATTCACTTTTGCCTTAAGATCTGCGTTGTGATCCAACCTGTGTTTAGTCATCGCAGTATTAAGTTGGCATGTATTACAGATCGTAACCATGGTAAGTCCATGTTTTTCTGCGTACGCAATATTACGTGCATTGAGAACCAGTGATAAAAAGTCATCGTAGTCTTGTAGATGCGAAGCACCACAACATGAAGCCTCAGTAAGTTCTATAAGTTCAATACCAAGTTTTTTGGCAACAGCTAGCGTAGACATCATTTGTTCAGGCGTACTCTCTTTGGCAGTACAACCGGTAAAAAGTGCGTATTTTAATTCTTTCATAGCTCGTAACTCCCTAAAACTTTACAGTTGATGATGACTTGATGAGTTTTTGAATTTCGTCAAGTTTGTCTGATTTTGGCATATTCCATGGCAATACGATTTTGCCTTTGCTGAACATTTTGAGTGCTACTGGTACGTGTTTTAAGACACCAATATTTCCTTCGGAATAACGAACAAGCTCGCCTTCATCCAATAATCCATGTTTGGCTATAGAGTGGGCAAAACCTACAGCATGACGAGTAGCAACATTGTTTTTGGCAATGCCAGCTTCAAAAATCATATTGTGCAGTTTGGTGATTTTTTCAATAGGGTTGACCTCTTTAGGACACACCTCTGCACATTCCATACATTTAACACAATCCCAAACCCCACTAGCTTCTTCGTTGGTGAGATGTAAACGGTCCTCTGACTCAGTATCACGAACATCAGCACTGAAGCGATACGCTGAAGCAAATGCAGCAGGCCCCATAAATTGGTCGTTGATTTCAACTGCAGGACATGAGTAATGACAGGCACCACATTGGATACAGTAGTCAGCTTCGAGAAGTTTTTCAGCATCATGAGGACTAACAAGATGCTCTGACGTTGGAGCTTCATCAATATCACCAGTCAAAAATGGTTTTACAACGGCGTGTTTATCCCAAAAATCTTTTTTATCGATGATCAAATCTTTGATAGCACGCTTGGTACTCAATGGCTCAATAGTGAGTTCATTACCAAATGCTTCAATAAGTTCAAATAGACGAGATTTACACGCCAGAATTCCTTTACCATTGACTTTGATTGAACAAACACCACAGATGCCGTGGCGGCAACTGCGTCGATAGGAGAGTGAACCATCGTGATCCCATTTAATACGATTAAGAATATCTAATACAACTTCTTCGTGAGTTACCTCTAATGTGTAGGTATTATAGTAAGGTAGATAATCAGTCTCTTCATTGAAACGAAAAACTTTAAAAGTAACATTTTGTTTAGTTATTGCTTCCATATTTTGCTCCTTAGTATGAACGTGCTTTGAGTTCATGACGACCCAAAGTAACATCCATATAGTCTAGTGAAATTTTTCCATTCTCATCCATGTATGCCATAGTGTGTTTGAGGAATTTTTCATCATCACGTGTTGGGAAATCCTCACGGAAGTGTGCACCACGACTCTCTTGACGTGCAAGTGCACTAGCAACAATAAAGAGTGAGTAATCAAGCATGTGTCCAAATTCAATTGCTTCTTGGAGCTCAGTATTGAAGATTTTGGATTTATCTTTGATACTAATATTTTTATAACGAGCTTGAAGAGCTTCGATAATAACCATTTGCTCTTCAAGTGTTTTTTGAGTTCTAAATACACCTGCATTGTCTGTCATAGACTGTTGAAGTTCTTCACGCAGCACGGATACTGACTCTTGACCATGATTGGTGAGTGCCCATTTGATCTCAGTATCCATACGCACTGCATCATCTGAGGTTGCAGGATATAGAGTGATTGAATCAATCTCATCAACCATAGTTTTACCAACAAAGCGACCAAAAAGAAGTGCTTCAAGAACTGAGTTGGCACCCAGACGATTTGCTCCATGAACAGAAGAACATGAACATTCACCTGCAGCGTAAAAGCCCTCAACAAACTCAGTATTATTTTTACGAACATGCCCGAGTTTATCCATAGGAATTCCGCCCATAGAATAGTGGGCAGTTGCGGAGATAAGAATAGGCTCTTTAATCATATCTAGCCCTAAGAATGTGATTGCTAAATCACGAAGTTCAGGTAAACGTTCCATGATTTTTTCTTTGCCCAAGTGAACAAGATCAATGTAAACAGCATCTTTGCGAGGACCAACACCACGACCCTCACGGATTTCTTGGATAATAGCTCGTGCAACAACGTCACGAGATGCAAGCTCCATAGCGTTAGGTGCATATTTTTCCATAAAACGTTCACCTAATGAGTTGAGAAGTTTCCCACCTTCACCACGAGCAGCTTCTGAAATCAATACACCATTGCCTGAAAGTCCTGACGGATGAAACTGAACAAACTCCATATCTTCCAATGGAAGTCCATGACGTGCTACAAGGGAGAGACCATCACCTGTATTGGCGTGTGCATTCGAGTTAATTTTAAATGCTCTAGCATATCCACCCGTTGCAAACATAACAGTTTTTGCGTTGAAAATTGCTTGTTCACTATTACGGATATTATAGGCAGCAACACCATAAACTTTTCCTTCAGTGTAAAGAAGATCAGCAGCATACCACTCGTCCCAAAACTCTACCCCTTCACGAAACGCTTGTTCGTAAATAGTTTGAAGAAGTGTAAGTCCTGTACGGTCCTTGGCAAAACACGCACGAGGTGAAGATTGACCACCAAAAGGTCGTTGCGCAATGGTTCCGTCAGCATTACGGCTAAAAGCCGCACCCATACGCTCAATCCAGCGAACCGTTTCGGGTGCACGTTCGCACATGAAGGCCACTACATCTTGATCAGCTAGATAATCAGAACCTTTGACAGTATCAAATTCGTGTAATTCAACGCTATCGGCATCACTAAAAGCAGCATTAATACCACCCTGTGCTGCACCTGAGTGAGATCGTAGTGGATGAAGCTTGGTGATAACGGCTACTTTTTTGCCAGCTTTTTGCAATTCACGCGCTGCTGCACAGCCCGCAAGCCCTGCACCAACGATAATTGCATCATATGTATGAACGGGAATACCCATAGTGCATCCTTAATAAATGAATAGATTTACAGTATGCCAAAAAATGACATAAGTTAAAGTGATTATAGCGTGGTAACTCTTGCGTAGTATTAAAAATGAGGGTTGGAATACGAAGAGATTTTATAAAAGTTTGTAATGTCCAAAAAGGTAACAAGATTAGATATTATTTAAACACACTAGCACTCTCTCTCAATTGTGCGATACGATTTCCACCGGTATCTTTGGCTTTTACACTGATTTTTGCAGCGTCTCCTAATGCTTCTTCGAGCGTTTTAGAAGGAACTTTGAGTAAAAATCCTCCACTTAGGGTTATTTTGATAGCACCTGTTGAAATAGGAAAAACGGATTCAGCGACCGAAGAGATGATTTTTTCTGCATCACCAAGTGCTGTGTCTTTGGTAGAACGTGCCATAAGAAAAGCGAATGTATTATTCTCTAAATGGCCAATGACATCAAAAGGTTGCTCGTACATAGAGAGTATTTCTCCAAGTTTTCGAGTTATGTCATTGAGCTCTTCTTTGGAAAGCTTGGAGCTTAGCTCGTGATACTTGTCGATTTCAAAAAGGGTTAGAAAAAGTGTTCCCACAATTTTTGAATTACGTTTGGTATTATATACGGCTATCATCCCTTTTTCATTATTAAGGCCACTTTGTGGATTGAGTAGTATTGGATTGGTATTGGAAGTGGGCATTTTCCGAGAGAGTTTGCGTACGATGAAGTCAAGTTCCTCGGTTGTGGCTTCTGACTTTTCACCAGTACTATCAATCGCACATGCATGTTTGATATCATGATAAATTTGTTTAAGACGCCATTGGTAAAAGAAAAATACCAAAAATCCAAAAATAAATAAGATAAGCACGGTTGTTTTGGCCATAGATACCGCATCAATGATGAGTTGGATTTGATAATCAATCATCCTGTCAATATCAACAATATAAAGGTTTTTAGCAGTTTCCATCCGATCATACATAGATCTTCGTGAATTTCCCATGGATTCAGCCCAAAACAGTGCTGCTTCTTGAAAAATTCCGGAGCTAGATGTAAGCATATGTCTCAGAGATTCTTGTTCTCCTTGCGTTCGAATGAATAAGTCTAGTTTTACATTTTGATTAGATAATTTAGTGAAAAGTTGTAATTCTGCCAAGTCACTGTTGATGGTAATGGTCGCCATAGCTGAATCACTTAAATCTGTAGTCATAATTTTTTTTATAAGGAGGTGCTGGTTTTTCAGTGCTGAGAGTCTATTTGAATACTCAGAAATTGTTATAAGTTCTATGCTCAAAAAAGTAACACCAAGTCCAAGAAATGCTAGTGCTAATTTAAGGTTGAAAAAAATTTGACGAATAGAAAGTTTCATGGGTAGAATCCCTGATGCTATAGTTTTATCACATATTTGAACTGTGTATTTTAGCAGAAAAATCTCTTAACCCTACAATAACTATAAATATCTTATAATTGCGATGATATAAATAACAGAATGGACGGCTTTTGTGAATATTGAAAACCATTTTATCCAGATGATGTCCAAAAGTAAAACACCCATTGGTGATGATGGTGCTGTTATAGGAAAGTGGATTTACAGTAAAGATGTTTTTTTTGAGAATGTCCATTTTAAGCGTGAATGGCTCACCCCTTATCAAATTGCAACGAAGGCCATGTTAGTCAATATTTCTGATGCTATTGCTATGAATGCAGTTCCTTTATATGCGTTATTGGGGGTTGCAATGCCAAAAAGTATGAGTTTATATGATAGGCAAGAATTGTCCCGCGGTTTTTTGGAATGCGCACAAGAATTTGGGGTTGAAATTATCGGTGGTGATACCATCGGTAATACAAAACTTGACCTTTCGATTACTATTGTTTCCAAAAGCAATCATCCTCTTTTACGTAAAGGGCTTAAATGTGGCGATATTATTGCTCATACGGGAAATCTAGGGCATTCACTTCGTCAGTTAAGATATTTGATGGCAAAGGGTTGCGTAAATAGCAATAGCCGATTTGTGAAGCCTGACTTGCGACAAAAATTTATAGCAAAGTCGCGGTACTATTTACGTTGCGGTATGGATATTTCTGATGGTTTATTTAGTGACACACAAAAATTATGTTCCACAAATCGTTTGAATATTCATTGGAATAAAAAACTCCCAAAATCTATCGGTTGTAGTGGGGAGGAGTATGAAATGCTTGTGGCTTTTGACCCTCGCAACTTACAAAAGATAAAAAGAATTGCAAATTTGGCACGCACACCATTGAAAATTATAGGTAGTGCAAAACGTGGGACTGCCAAAAATCGCTGCAAAGCACACCATTTTTAGGAGATTATTCTATGGAACGACATTATTATTTACCTCATAGTCCTATTGAGTTTCATTTTCGCCAATCTCCACGTGATTTTGTGGTTGATGAAATACCTTTATATCCTTTTGGTGGGGAGGGAGAACACCTAGTATTACATGTGCGCAAAAAAAATCTCACCACATGGCAAATGGTAGAAATATTAGCTCGACATTGTGGCATTAAAGCTCGTGATATTGGATATGCTGGGCTTAAAGATAAAAATGCACAAACGAAGCAATACATTTCGATTCTAAAAAAATATGAACCAATGTTGGAAAGTTTTGAGCATGAGGGGATAAAAATCCTTGAGAAACAGTACCATAACAATAAAATCCGCACAGGGCATCTCAAGGGAAATCGTTTTTTTATTCGACTCAAAAAAGTTAATCCTACGTCAGCTTATAAAATCCATGAAGCTCTTAAGGCTATAAAAAAGAATGGAATGCCCAACTATTTTGGCTTTCAGAGATTTGGAATTGATGGCGAGAATTATAAAAAAGGTAAGAGTATTTTAGAAGGAACGTTAAAAGAAAAAAACCGTAAACTTCATCAGTTTTATATTAATTCATATCAAAGCTACTTGTTTAATGCATGGCTGGGCAAACGTGTACAAATATCCAAGTTAGTGGAGAGTTTTAGTGTCGATGAACTAGCCACTGTTATACCTCTTCCCAAAGAAGAATTAGCACTGATGAAAACTCAAAAGCACCCTTTTAAGCTTATCCATGGGGATGCAATGATGCACTATCCGTACGGAAAGTTATTTCATTATGAAGACGACGCAGAGATTGAACGATTTAATAACCATGATATTTCTGTGAGTGGACTGCTGGCAGGAGAGCGTGCAGCACGAGCTACTGGGTTGGCACAAACTATCGAAGAAGAGTTTGACCTTATCTCTAAAGGTGTTGATGGAATGCGCCGTTATGGGTGGATATATCCCGAAGAAGTAGAGGGGTACTATAAAGAAAATGAGGCATGGTTTGAGCTTCATTTTACTCTTCCAAAGGGATGTTATGCTACGGTACTAATTGAAGAGATAGCCAAGCGAGAAATACAAAACGACGAGAGCGGAGACGAATAACGTATGCAACAACATTTTACCTCAACACTATCACAATTATTTGGGAAATTTGCTTCCAGAAGACATAGCCCATCATTTCAAAAATTGATTAATAAAAGTTATGTTTCGATGATGGGGTTGGATATGACTGACTTTAAAGATCCTGATGAATATCATACACTTAATGCACTTTTCACGCGTCATTTGAATACTCCAAGAGATTTTTGCACGGATGCTGATATCTTTATTAGCCCATGTGACTCTTTGATTACTGATGCAGGTATGATAAATGGTAATAAGGCGCTTCAGATTAAAGGGATGAGCTACAGTGTAGATGATTTTTTGGGTGACGAAATAACTCTTGAGAATAAAAAAACTCTTCTTGATGGAGATTATATTAATTTCTATCTCTCTCCTCGCGATTATCATCGTTATCATGTTCCTATTGATATGCAAGTGACCAAAGCGGTTCATATTGCAGGAAAACTCTATCCAGTTAATATTCCAACTTTGAAGCGTAAAGTAGATTTGTTCATCGAAAACGAACGTGTTGTTCTTGAGTGTAAAACTATTGAGGGGAAACTTTTTTACCTAGTACTTGTAGGGGCGCTCAATGTTGGAAAAATGGAGTTAAGTTTTGAGCCTCTCATTCACACCAATACAGGCCTTGGAGGAGTGTACGAATACGACAATTTACACCTCAAAAAAGGGGAGGATTTGGGATGTTTCCAAATGGGTTCAACGATTATTTTTCTAGCACCAAAAGATATGATAACCACTAACGTGACGGTAGGAAGCTGTGTAAGATATGGTGAGACGATTGGAAGACTAGATTAGTATCTGAAGTTCAGCTACTAAATGTTCTTGCTTTTCGACTATTTCCATTTTGGTATCAATAGGGGGATGGAGTCGTCTAAGTGTACCTTGGAGCGAGTGCAATACATGGAGTAATTTTGGATCTATGCTTGTCTTGATGTATTTAATATGACGTTTTTTAACAATAAAAGCTAAAGTGTCCATTCCAGCATAATAAACAGCTTTGTTTGTTGCCCGCTGTATCTGATAAGATTCCATGATTTTGATATTATTAATCAATGCGTCTTTGTCCTCGTTCGTTAAGAGGGTATTGGTTTGAGCTCGTGTAATGGATGTGTCAATATCACGTGTAGTTTTTGTGATTCTCTCTTGAATTTTAGTATCCAAATCAGGGACAAATGAACGTATAGTTGAGAGAATTGTTTTTTCATCAAAGTCACGCTGGCCTATTTGGGTGGCGTGATTTTCATTACCATTATAATCGTAGTCTAGGGAGAGTATAAGGTCACACAAAACACCTAAATAGAGGTATTTGTCTTCTTTATTGGACTGAAATCCAATGCCACTGGCTGAACACATTTGTTTTGGTCCTACATACTGTAGCGAATAAGCCATCGTTTTCCCTGTGTTTAAACGTTAAATCTAGAGTGCATTATAGCACTTCCATGCACCTATTGTTTATTCTCCATGAA